>JAAYLA010000065.1 GCA_012522135.1 Bacillota bacterium
AGGGTGCCCGTGTCAGACCATTTAGGAAGGGTGTGAAGGTAAAGTGGCAGCGCAGAGGGTTCCCAACTTGCTCTGGCCGGAATCCGCCCGCGACCGGGCCGTACCGCATCGTGTCGACTATCCTCCTTTCATGCGGGATCTGGGTATTACGTCGATCCTCGATCACGTCTATGCCAAACTGAAGTTCGTTTCCCAGGCTCAGGATCTGTTTTCGAGTCTTTGTGAAGAAGTTGACGTGATTCAATACCGGCTCGACATCGTAGAGGATCTGCTGGCGCTGCCGTCCGTGACCAAGTCCTTTACCGAACTCCTGCCGAAACTCGAGAGGCTCACCCAACTGAGGCGCGACCAGCAGCTCGTGCAACACCTCAACGTTTTCCAACAGATCGCCTACCGCCTTGAGGTGTTGAGCGACACCTTCGACTGCATTGAACACCTTTACGCAGCGCTGTCGAGAGTGGAATGCCACCTGCGTTCAAGCGGGCTCCGGACCTTGCTGGAATACCTCGACGCCGTGAGGAAAAGCGGTGAGTACCAAGCGCTCACTGAGGAACTGCCCAGGCTCCTCCGGAGCATCGAACAGGTGCGGAGCGTCACCATTGGGCTCAACCTGAGCGGCGGTTTGCGGCCCGTGGAGGCGACGATTCTTTCCATTGATGCAAAGCCCTTCAAGCCCCGGCCCCTCCTTACGCGCCTTTTCGGTTATCCCTCGGAGGATCAGGCATATCACGGCATCGGACCCTTCCACAGCGTGTTCAAAGGGCGTCCTGGGACGACGGCCCTGGAGGAGATGATGTTTGACGACCTCGCCGAGGTATTCTTCGCGGCCACCAAACCCGTCGAAGACGCCCTTTCCCGCTGTACACGCGACATCGGACAGTTTCTCATCGCGCTCGAGTCGGCGATACGGTTCTATTTGGGAGGTGTGGTACTGATCCGCGAGCTGCAGAAGGCCGGAGTCCCCATGTGCAAGCCGGACGTAGCGCCGCTCGAGGAACGGGTATGCGACATCGAGGGTGTCTATGACGTCAATCTGGCCTTGGAACTCCTCAAGCACAGCACCGACCTCAGCGAGCGCATCGTGCTCAACGACGTTTGCTTTGGGCCCCAGGGGCGCATTCTTATCCTGACCGGCCCCAACCAAGGCGGTAAGACGACGTACACACGGGCCATCGGTGTTGCCCAGGTTCTGTTCCAGGCGGGGCTGTACGTTCCGGGGAAGCGGGCGCGGATGAGTCCGGTCGATTGGATCCACACCCACTTCCTGGCGGACGAGATTCCCAATAGCGAAGAAGGCAAGCTCGCCGAGGAGTGCCGCCGCATGGCCGCCATCTTCGAGCGAGCCACGCGTTACAGCCTCATCTTGCTAAACGAGTCCCTCTCCAGCACGAGCCCTGGCGAAAGCTTCTACTTGACCGAAGGCGTGGTGAAAGGGCTCCGCATGACCGGCTGCCGGGCGATTTTCACGACGCACCTCCATGACCTCGCGGCTAGGGCGAATGACATCAATGCCGAAACACCCGGTGACAGCACGGTCATCAGCGTAGTCGCGGGGCTCGTGGAAGACCCTGCGGATACCGACGAGACCTCGGTCCGGCGGCGCAGTTACCAGATTCAGCCCGGACCGCCGCAGGGGAGCAGCTTCGCGTTGGACATCGCTCGTCGCTACGGCATAAGCCTTGAGCAAATCGTAGAGCGGATCGAGAAACGCAAAGGAGCAAACGATGCCGGCGGCCAGTACGCGGTCCATTGAAGGGAGGCCCCTACGACTCCGATACCATGGTGCGCAACATCGACGGAGCAGTGGCGCAGTGGTATTGACCGGCAAAAGGCGCTGTGCTCGGCATCATGCTGAAAGCGGACGTCTCTTGATGGAGAGTCACGTGCGCTTTGGTTGGGGAGGTAGTTTTCTTCCCAGTCCCTGACCACGTGGCGGAGCGGGGTGTTGACGACCCGCGCCGTGTGTGGTATTTTTATCACAGAATGTGGGGTATTTATAACACGCGAAAGCGAAAGGAGCGTCCGCGGTGAAGCGCAAGGGCAATCCGTTCCTGTACTTGACGTTGCTCAGTCTCCTGGGACTATTGGGCTTTGTGACCGGGGAGCCGGGATGGTTCGGCTTTCTGGGTTTCCTGGGGTGGCTCGGCTGGGCCAGAACTCCGTACGACGAACGGCTGCGCGCCAACGTTGCCCGGGCTAGCCAGATCGGGTTTGCGGTCGCCATGGTGGGCGTCACCCTGCTCGTCGCCTTGTCTGCCTTGGAAGTGCCGCAAACTGTCGTTTCCGTTGGTTTGGCCGCGCTTTTTGTGGCCATGCTTCTGACCTTTGGCATCTCCGTCGCCGTGTTCGAGCGGAGGGGAGGCTGACGGTGAGCAGACTCCGCACCAGGATAAAAGAGTACAGGGCGCGGTATGACATGACCCAGGAGGAACTGGCAAAGCGCGTGGGTGTGCGGCGCGAGACGATCGTGTATTTGGAGGCCGGCCGCTACAACCCTTCATTGCGACTCGCCTGGGACATCGCCAAGGTGTTCGGAGTGACTATCGAAGATCTCTTCGAATACACGGAGTGACGCCTGCCGCTCGCGAGCCGGCGGAGTCGTCGCCATCGTGTCACGCCAGCACGGCAGTACAGCACGTGTGTGATCCCCATGGCGAGGTGAACGTCCGAATCCAACACGATTCCTTCTTAACCCGTTTCCTTGCCGGCCAATCGGGCTTGCACCGATCTGCGCAAGAGGGTGTACAAGCCCGACGCCGTCGGCACACTGACGCTTACATCATTGTTGTTCGCTCAGGACACATCGCTCTCACCGTCACGGCCTTTCTGATGATACCCTTTTACATATTCTTTCCAGCGGCCATCTCCAGAACGTTTCGCCAGGCCTTTCGCCGCGTGCAGGAAAGTCAGGCCGATATTCTAGCCGGACTGCAAGAAAGCGTGACGAGTACCCGTGAGATCGTCGCCTTCGGCCGGGAGGAGTGGGATGAGAAGCGCCTGAGCACGCTTTTCACCCGTGCTTTGCGGCAGCGTCTGCGGGCGATCTTGCTCGAGGCGCGCTACGGGGGCCTGCAGAATCTCGCGTCCTTCGTGTCTCCCTTCTTCATTTTGGTAGTTGGTGCTCCGTTCGTGTTGCGAGGCGATATGACGGTCGGTAGCCTGCTCGCCTTCCAGCAGTGGACGCAGCTTCTGTACACCCATGCCCGGAGTCTTTACCATACGAACCAGTCGGTGCAGCAAGCCTTAGGTGCGGCCGAGCGTGTGCACCAGTTTTTCAGTGAGCCCGTAGATTCGGTGCGTCTGCTCGGTTCCCGGCGGCTGGAACGGGTGGAGGGGGCTTTGGAGCTGCAAGACGTCGGTTTTTCTTATGATGGTACGCGCCGTGTGCTCAAGGACGTCAACTTAGCCATCGAGCCCGGCATGCGCGTGGCGCTGGTGGGCCCGAGCGGAGCGGGGAAAAGTACGCTCATGTTATTGCTCATGCGCTTTTTCGACCCCGACCGCGGCAGGATTACGCTGGACGGCGTGGACTTGCGCGAGCTCGACGTCCGCGTTGGCTGCGTGACCAGATCGGGGTGGTTTTCCAGGATCCGTTGCTGTTGGCGGGGAACCTCTATGAAAACATAGCGTTCGGCCGTGACGGGGTGACACGCGAAGCGGTGTTGCGCGCAGCCGATCTGGCTCAGGTGACTGCCTTTGCCTCTGAGCTGCCCGGCGGATTCGACACCCCGATCGGCGAGCGAGGTGTGCGGCTGTCCGGCGGGCAGAAGCAGCGCGTCGCCTTAGCCCGGGCTTTGGTGCGCGATCCAAAGATCTTGCTGCTCGATGAGGCTACGTCGGCTCTAGATCCCGAGTCCGAGCACCTAGTGCAAGGGGCAATGGAAGCCGTGACGGAAGGACGGACCACCGTAGTCATCGCTCACCGCCTGTCGACGATTCGGGGTGCGGACCTCATCGTGTTCTTGCGGAACGGCCAGGTGGTCGAGGCGGGCACCCACGCGGAGCTGTTGGCCCGGAGCGGAGAGTACGCCCGCTTCCACGGGATGCAGTTCGGCGACGCGGAAGGTGCGTGATGGATGGAGCGGCAACCGGAAGATGTGGGATGTCCAGGCGCGGTGGCATGTGCAGTGGGATGCGAAGGAGGCTTTCTTGTGAATCTGCGAAGGGTCGCGCCGGAGGAGCGGGTGGACGGGCTGTACACGTACTGGAAGAAGGCAATGGAGGGCGTGCCCTACCGCTTCGACACGTCGCTCGAGGCGTGGACCCGGTGTTTATTTGCCGACTCCGCTGCCGGGGAGTCCTTGTTTCTCGATTCACAGGTGTGGGCGGCTGAGTGCGAAGGGGAAGTTGCGGGTTTCGTCCAGTTCGGCAGGCCGGCCTTTCATTACGATGGGCAGGGTAGGCGGTATCGGGATCCGGACATCGGAGTTATTCGTCAGCTGTACTTTGACCGGGAGCGGCCGGAGGCGGGCGCGGCGTTGATGGAACTGGCGGAGGCGTACCTTCGGCGGTATCCGGAGGCATTTGCCTTTTACCACGCCTTCGGGATGGGGTGCCAAGCTTACCACGGCAAGCTGCACGAGAGGATACGGCATGTCGACGGTTTGCTGCGGGAGCACGGTTTCGCCGTGCGGCATGAGAATGTCTACTACGTGGTTCCCGTCGAGTGCTGGAAGGTGGCACCGGACCGTGGGATGGATGTCCGCGTGCAGCGTAACGACCACGAGGGCACTGAGGAGTTTTCGTTGTACGTGGATGAGCGGGCCATCGGCACGGCGTCGGTTCGCTACCTGGCGGATCTGACCGGAGGGAGAACGCGCAACATAGCTTACTTGACCTGGATCGGGATAGTCGGGGATGCTCGACGGCGCGGCTTCGGTCGGGCGCTGATATCCCACATTGTCGAGCGACTAGGACAGCTCGGGTGCAGCGAGCTTCATACGGACACGGCCCTCACCAATGTGGCAGCCCAGGCGTTCTACGAGCGCCTCGGTTTTCGCAATGCAGGCATTACCCGGGATTACGTGCGAAGTGCGGGCACTTCATAACGAGCCTGCGATCGCGAGGCAGACCCGTCGCCGGCCGTGTTCGCTTGCGAGGCGGGCCGTAGCGGGCGTTGCACCGTAACTGCAACGAACGGAACGCGCTACTGACGCAGGATCTGCGATAAGGACTGGCGGGTCCGCTCCTCCTTCGGATTCGTAAAGAACTCGGCAGGGGGAGCGGATTCGACGATGCGCCCCTCATCGAAGAAGAGGATGCGGTCGGCCACTTCACGGGCGAAGCCCATCTCGTGGGTGACGATCAGCATGGTCATGCCGGAACGGGCCAGTTCGCGCATGACGTCGAGCACCTCGTTGATCATCTCCGGGTCGAGGGCCGACGTCGGTTCATCGAAGAGCATGATCTTCGGTTGCATCGCGAGGGCCCGGGCGATCGCGACGCGCTGCTGCTGGCCGCCCGAGAGCTGTGCGGGCAGCTTGTGCGCGTGGTCTTTCAAACCGACGCGCTCGAGGAGGCCGAGGGCGAGCGCCTCGGCTTCGTCTTTGGCCATACCACGCACGTGAATGGGTCCCAACGTGATGTTTCGGAGGACGCTCAGGTGAGGGAAGAGATTGAACTGTTGGAAGACCATCCCCGTTTCCCGGCGGACCGCGGCGATGTTGCGTACGTCGGGCGTCAGCTCCGTACCGTCGATCACGATGCGGCCTCGCTGATGGGTCTCCAGACGGTTCAGCGTGCGGATGAAAGACGACTTGCCGGAGCCGGACGGGCCGCAGATGACGACTTTCTCCCCCCGCTGCACGATCGTCGAGACGCCCCGCAGCACGTGGAAGTTGCCGTACCACATATGGACGTCCTCGCAGATGATCATCGCGTCACCGGGCGACTGGTGCTCTGTTCCGCCGACCAGTCCATTCGGCGCGACTACACCCCGACTTCTGCGTGCCACCGCATGACTCCCTCCACCCCACGCGTGCGCGAACGATTTACTGTATCAGCATATCATTTCGAGTACACCGGGGGCAAGGAAGAAAAACGAGGCGGTGGGCAGGTTCACCACGGCATACGGCGAATTAATAACAGTTCGATGGCGTCGCTTGGTCGGCGCCGCTGACTCACGTTGGTCCGGTGCATCCGGCAGCCGGCGTGCGGTTGCCGCGCCGTGTCGACCGGATGCACCGACGGCCGATGAGGAGGGAATCCTTTGAAGGGTTTTAGGCTGTGGCTTGTGGCTGTCGTATTGTTGTGTACGATGAGCGGCATTGCGTCGGCGGAGGTCCTAAGGGTGGCAACGGACGCGACGTTTGCTCCCTTTGAGTACGTGGACGTGCGGACCCGCAGGGTCGTCGGCTTCGATGTCGAGCTGATCGAAGCCATCGGCCGGATCATGGGGGTCGAAGTACAGGTGACCAACATCGCCTGGGACAGCCTGCTCCCCGGACTGAACGCAGGGCAATTCGACGTTGTAATCGCCGCCATGACCATTACGGAAGAACGGCTGAACAGCGTCGACTTCTCCGACCCCTACTTCGAGACCGGACAAGTCATCGTGGTGCGGCCGGGCACGACGGATATCAACGGCCCCGCTGATCTGAAAGGCAAGCGTGTGGGCGTCCAGATTGGTACCACCGGCCACTTCGCGGCTCAGGCGATCGGTGGCGTCAACGTCCGCACTTTCGATTCAGCGCCCTTGGCTTTCGCTGCGCTGAAGCTGCGGCAACTCGATGCCGTGATCGTCGACGAGGTAGTGGCCATCCAGGAGCGGAACGCCAATCCGGGCCAGACGGTGATCGTAGGCGAGCCCTTTGAAACGGAGCAGTACGGCATCGCCGTGCGAAAGGGACGCACTGACCTGGTCGAGCGCATCAATGCAGCCCTAAAGCAAGTCCGGGAAGACGGCACCTACGACCAAATCTACGAGAAGTGGATCGCGAACCTGCAGTAGCGCGCGGCCGGCTGCAGGTACGTAGCCCCTTATCCGGTAGCGGAGGGGGATGCGAGGCGACGCTCCCCCTCGTTCTCTTACCATTCCATGCCGACGCGAGGTGAACGGCGCTGATCGAATTTTTCGTGGGCACGTATGACCGGTTGACGAACTATTTCGCGCAAATACTGTGGCCTCTGTTGGAAGGCTACTTCGGGTACATGTTCGCGGGGGTAGGCGTCACCCTTTTGCTGACCGCGATCGGCGTCGGCATCGGGTCGGTGCTGGGCACCTTGATTGCACTGGGCCGCCTGTCGCGCCTGCGGCTCCTCAACAAGCTGGCATCAGGGTACGTGACCTTTTTCCGGGGCACACCGCTCATGGTGCAGCTCCTCCTCATCTACATGGGCCTGCCCTTCCTCCTCGGCCGTCCCATCGGCGAATGGCCGTCCGCGATCATCGGCCTCGGGCTGAACTCGGCCGCCTATGTAGCCGAAATCGTCCGGGCGGGGATCCAGTCGGTCGACCGCGGCCAGCGCGAGGCCGGTCTTGCGATCGGTCTGCCGCCGTCTAAGGTCATGCGCCTGATCGTCTTGCCCCAGGCATTTCGAAAGATCTTGCCTGCGCTCGGCAACGAGTTCATCGCTTTGTTGAAGGACTCGTCACTGGTATCGGTGATCTCCCTCGAGGACCTCATGCGGCGCTCCGATATCGTCGTGACCGTCACGTACAGGCCCCTCGAAATCTACGCCATGACTGCGCTCTTGTATCTCGTCATGACGAGTGTCATCGGCCGCCTCGTCGGTCGAGTGGAAAGGCGGCTGGCCCTCGACGTCCGCACGCAATCCCGACCGGCCGTTCAGCAGGGAGCCCAGGCTACATAACGGCGGTGCCGCTGCGGACAAGCTGCCCCGGCCCTCACCGTGCCATCGCTTCCGTCACCATGCCTTCCAAGCGGCCGAGCCGCTCCAAGAGCCTGTCCGCCGTGCGGGCCGCGATCGCCATCACGGTATTCGTAGGGTTTGCTCCGCCCGAGGTAGGAAAGACCGCCGCACTGCAAATGTACAGGTTGGGCACGTCGTGGCAGCGGGAGTCGGCATCGACCACCGATGTTTCCGGATCTTTGCCCATCCGGCACCCGCCCATCAGGTGCGCCGTGTCCGGAACCACGTAGCGCGGCTTACCTCCTGCAGCAGCCAGGATTTCATTCCCCTTTGCCACCGCGTGCTGAATCAGCGCGTTGTCGTTCGGTCCGTAGCTGAAGGAAACCACTGCCCGCTGCATGCCGTGCTCGTCCCGCTCGTCGCTCAAGGTCACACAGTTCGCCTCGTTCGGCAGCACTTCGCCTACCAGCGTCACACGGGCATAAAAGTTGTAATCGCGCAGGGCAGCCCGCAGCTCGCTACCCCACACGCCCGCGCCCGCAAGTCCCTTTGCAAACTCCACCGGCCTGGCTCCGTGGGCATGCAGCGTGTACCCGCGGGCGAAGCCCCGCTGCCTGTCGGTCTCGTAGAAATCCTGAGTCGTCGCCAGCACCGGGGTTCCTTTGTATAGCCGGATCTCTTCATCGAACAATGCGTACATATCGTGGCTGCTGTGGGGCATGATGCATTTGCCTACCATACCGCTGCTGTTTGCCAGGCCATCGGGAAACAGGGAGCTGGCGGACTGAAGCAAAAGGCGCGGCGTTTCCACCACGAAATTGCTGAGAATGACGTAGCGTGCCTTTTGCCGGTGCTCCTGCCCGTCGTGCCGGAACACCACTCCGGTTACACGGCCTTGACCGTTCACTTCGATCTGCGTGACCATGCAGTCGCTCAGCACTTCCGCGCCGGCGGCTATGGCCTTCGGGATGTGGTGGATCAAGGTGCTGAATTTGGAGTTGGGCATGCACCCTTGATTGCAGAAACCCCGGTTGATGCAGGGCGGGCGGCCGTCGAAGGGAGCGTTCACGATGGCCAGGGGCGTCACCGTGCTTCGGATGCCCAGCGCCTCGCATCCCCGGCGGAATGCGTTGGCGTTCGCGCTGAGCGGGTCGCGCTCCGGGAAGGGATACGGACCTCGAAAAGGGCCCCAGGGAAAATGGCGGGGCCCCGAGACGCGAATATCCCTCTCCACCCAGTCGTAATACGGCGCCAAGTCCTCGTACCGCAAAGGCCAATCCACGCCGACGCCGTCCACGGTATAGGTCATGAAATCACTCTCATGGAAACGCAGGAACACGCCGGTAAAGTGGGTCGTGCCCCCGCCGACGCCGCGGCCGGAATTGTTCTTGCCCATGGTGAGCGGGTCGCTGCCTGAAACGAGGCGGGTATCTTGCCAGCCCAGCTTCGTCATCTCGAGCTCGTCGCTGGCGAAGTCGGTCGCGGGATCCCAGAAGGGACCTGCTTCGATCACCACGACGCTCAGGCCGGCCCGGGACAAGATGTAAGCGAGCACCCCGCCCGCCGCCCCGGCCCCGACGATGCATACGTCTACCTCGTCACGACCGTATTTCCGGTTGCGCAGGTGCGGGAACCGGTGGCCGGCGTAATGGTCGCAATGGTGGCCGACCGGGGCAGCCGGGTAGCCGCGGCCGGTCAACTTTCCGTTGTCTCGCATCACTTCACCCCCGCTCCATTCTGCGCACGCCTCGGCTCCCACAGATCGGTGAGGCCGCGCTCGATCCGGTAGTAGCCCCTGGGGTAGGCCGGACCGGCGTATCCCATCTCCGACCACACCGCGGGATGGGATGCATGGGCTTCGACCGCCAAGCCGAGCAGTTTCTTGAACAGCGCCTTCTGGGGAAGTGCGCCGTGCTCCGCCAGGCCTTCGGTGTGCCACTCGCCCCGCTGCAGGCCGGCGATGAGGTCGATTTGTTCCTGAGTCCCGCACTCCAAGAAGGGTCTTCCGTGCAGCGATTTGGCCAGCGCGTCAAAGGCGGCCAATCCCCAGCCCACAAGATCGGCTTGGGGCGGAACGTTGAGCTCCCTTTCGGCCTCTCCCCGATCGGCGTGCAGCTGTCTGTCGAAGTGGGCCACCACAAAGGACAACACTTCATCTCGGTCTTCGTACAGCAAGTGGCCCGCGATTGCCCGAATGAGCCTTGCCTCGTGTTCGGTCAGGAACTCGTAGCGCGGGGAGACCTGCAGACGCTTGGTCACGACCGACTGCGTGTGGGGATCCCAGGCGTCCTTTTGGCTCATCACGTCGAAACCCGGGTAATGCGTGCGGGGCAAGAGCTGCACCTCCGGATCGAGTTGCACCGGCCGTATGCACGAGCAGTACGGGCGGTTTACAGACTGGAATTAGGCGATATAAACTACGAGCCAAGCCAGTACGCTCAACGCGCCCAGGAGCACCGGGAGCATGATCGGCGGACCCACCATGGCGTTATTGACGTTGAAGCCGCCGACCCGGTTTCCCACGCCTACGCCGTGCAGGTACGTGCCGTAAACCGACGCCACCGCCGTGACGCCTGCCGTCCAAGCGAGCAGCGTCTTCAGTACGGGCGCGTTCCACCCCGCAAGGAGAAGGCACGTCGCACCGACCACGGGCGTCGCGATGACCGGCAACCACATCGACGGGTGCCGGAAATTTTGTCGCATGTGGTAAAGGGTTACCTGCACGAATACACCGGCGAACAAGATGCCGAGAAGCAGGTACAGCACGCGCTCAAGGGGCCAGCCGCTCCACATGCCCTCACACTCCTTCCGTAGGCTACACCAAAGCCGGCTCGTAATGTCCCAGTTTGGTCACATCGATCAACTTGTTTTCGGCGATCGAATCGAGCATAGCGAAGATTACCATCGCATCGCCGTAGGTCAGCTCGGGAGTGACGGAGGGCTGCTCCTCGCCGGTCACTACTTTGTGGAAATTGACGAGCTCGTGGTAGTAGCCCATCTGCGGCTTGTAGGGGATTTGTTCGCTCGATCCGTCGTTGTACGCTACGTTGACGGTTCCGCAGTCGCGCTCTTCCAGGTAAATCATGCCTTCGGTACCGAAGATCCGCAGTCCGATCAGGGGCCTTTGCATCTCTTTTCCGGCGCAGAAAAACGAGAACTGGCCCGTTATATTGTTTGGGAAGGTGAGGTTGGCCTGCACGACCGCGTACGGGGCGAACTCGGCATCGTGGTCCACGCCGACGGCATGGACTTTTTGGACCGCGCCGAAGATGTGTTGCAGCGCTGCGATGTCGTGCACCGCCGTGTCGTAGAAGATGCCGCCCGGAAACTCGGGATGGTGCCGCCACTCTTTGGCTGGAAACTTGTCCTTCAGCATGTCCTGGGGCACGTCGATGACCCGGTTTTGGATGAAGTAGTACACGGTGCCGATCTTTTGCGTCCGGACAAGGTCCCGGATGATGTTGTTTTCGTCGTTATAGCGGTAGTTTTCGGCGATTACAATGGGCACGTTGAAGCGCTTCGGCAGGTCGCGGGCTGCCCGGGCTTCCTCCTTGGTCGCCGCCACGGGCTTTTCGCAGAGGATCGGCTTCCCCGCTTTCGCCACTGCCTCCATTGTCTCGAAGTTGAGCTCGATGGGGACCATGATGTCGAACGCGTCGATGTCTTCTCGGGTGATCATCTTGCGAAAATCGTCGTACACGTCCTCCTCCCGTAGACCGAGCCTTTGCTGCCACCTTTTCGCCTTCTCCCGGTCCACGTCGCAGACGGCTGCAACTTCGAACCGGTCTTGCAGCTGTTCGTAGGCCGGATAGTGCAACCGTTCGAAGGCCATCCCCGTACCGATAATCCCGATGCGCACCTTCTTCATCGTGCAACTCCTTCCAGCAAAAATTGCTCTCCCTTAACATTGCCAGTATTTGCGCGAACTCGAATGGGAAAAGCTGCCGTCGGGGCTGGGCCGTCGCCAGGGCAAGTTAACCGGGATTGCGTGGCATCGTTCTGTAACACTTCCGGCTGCGGGGAGGATGCGGCGATGGCGAACGTGGCGGAAGGAATTTTAGAGCTCTTGCGTGTATGCGGCGTGCACACAATCTACGGTGTCACCGGCGATGCGGTATTTCCTTTGTTCGACGCCTTGGCGAAGCAGGGCGAAGGGGGCATCCGGTTCATCGGCGCTACGGACGAGACGGCCGCCGCATTCATGGCTTCGTACCATGCAAAGCTTACGGGAGAGCTTGGGGTCTGCGTTGCGTCGTCCGGACCGGGCGCGGGGAACCTCGTGAACGGCCTGGCCGATGCCTACTTCGACGGTGCTCCCGTACTTGCTCTCACGGGGCAGGTCGCGTCCGGCAAACTGGGCACGGGCGCGAAGCAGGAAATCGACCAGCAAAAGCTTTTCTCCGCGGTGACGAAGAGCTCACACATCGTCGTGAACGGCGTGGCGGCCCTGCACGCAGTACTGCGGTTGGCGGCGCTAGCGGCCCGGGAGCGCACCGTAACCCATGTGGCCGTGCCCGAGGATGTGTGGCAACAGGAGATCCCTGCGGCGCCCGCGGTTGACGTCCGCACCTTTGCGCGAGAAGCCGGGGGTTTTGCGGGAGATCTGGACGACGCGGTTCGGCGGCTCCGGCAGGCGAAAAGGCCGCTTCTGGTGGTGGGGCAAAGGGACGTCGCCCTGCGGGAAGCCGTGGAGCGCCTCGCCGACGTTTGGGGAGCGGGTATCGTCATGGCCCAGCAGGCGAAAGGACTGCTTCCGGACGAGCATCCTAGGGTCTTGGGCGGCGTGGGAGAGGCGTACCTTCCGGC
>JAAYLA010000066.1 GCA_012522135.1 Bacillota bacterium
ACACTAGACGCCAGGGTCTTAGTTATCGACACAAACAACGGCGTCCATGATAGCCTTCCCAGTTTCTTTCGCCGGAATGCGACCAGTCCAAGGACGAACCCCAGCGTAGTTGCAATAACCGTAGCCAAAGCGAGACCGCCCTGTTCGAGCGGGCAGACGAGAAGCAGGTTCAGCACGACATTGATTGCAACAGTCACAGCACCTAAGATCAGTGGGGTCTTCGTGTCCTGCAGGGTGAAGAACGCACGGCTGATTAGATTGCGCATGGTAAACATTGCGATCCCTAGACTAAAGAACAATAGTGCCCAGGCTGTTTCTCGCGTTGCGGCGGCGTCAAAAGCACCGCGTTCGTACACAATGCGCACAAGGGGCTCCCTCAAGACGAGCACGCCTGTTGCCACTGGCACGAGCAAGAAGTGGACGAATGAGAGCGATCTTACCAATGCGTCGTTGAAGCGGTCCCAGTTCTTCTGCGCTGCCAGCTTCGCCAAGGTGGGGTAGATCACGGTTGTGATGGATGCGCCTATGATTCCTGGCGCAAGTTCCATCAAGCGATTGGCATAGTTTAGAGCTGCTACCCGTCCCTCTGGCAAACCGGACGCCAGTATCCGGTCGACCAGTGTATTAACCTGACTCGCACCCGCGCTCAGTATGGCCGGCAGCATGAGAATCACCATACGCCGGAGTCCGGGATCATGGATGTTGAACACCGCTCGCCAGCGAAAACCCGTCCGTGCCAGTGCCGGCAGCTTCACTGCAAAGGCGAGACCGGCTCCAACCATGGTACCCACAGCTACAGACGCGATGCCGTACCGCGGGCCAAAGGCAAGGATGGACGTGATGATCGCGATATTCTGGGCGAGGCCCGCTGCCGTCGGAACCGCGAACTCACCTTCAGCCTGCAAGATGCCGGTTACAACGCCCGACAGCAGCTGAAAGATCATCATAGGGAAAAGGATGCGGCTCAAGTACTCCGTGAGCTCGGCAACGGATCCATCCAGCCCCGGTGCGACGAGGCGAACCAACGGTTCCGCCAATACCTCGCCGGCCATGACGAAAACTACTGCAACCAGCAGAACGGCCCAAAGAACCGTATTGGCGAAGCGAAAGCCTGCCTCTTTTCCCCGCTCTTCCCGTACATGTGAATAAACCGGGATAAACGTGGTCGTGAGTGCATAGCTGACCGTAGCAAACAGAAGATAGGGAATCGTCTGTGCGAGCAAATAGGCGTCGGTGTCTGACGTAGCACCAAACACCGCCGCCAGTGATGTTTCCCGAATGAAGCCCAGGACCTTGCTGACGATGGTCAGAAAGGCCACGATGCTTGCTGCCTTTACCAATCCCGTCTTGGTCATAGTGTAGCGATCACTTGCATCATCGTTGCTCCTCGATGCACGGAATCATTACTGCGCCGGCCGACGTGTGTGCGCTCCATATGACGGCGGCCGTCAGGTTGATGTTGTGTCTGCGGTTTGATCCCCGACGGCCGCCGTCACTCTCTCCCAGCTGGTGTACCAGTTCAGTCTGAGCCCACATCATTACCCGAATCAATAAACGGCGGCCTCGGGTGACGACCGCCGTCAGTCTCGTTAGAGCCGACGAGTGTTCTGTTTGTCTGTTTGGACGCTGTGGAGTATCTTCTAGGACCTTGTGCGATCTCCTGCCGACTACGGCTTTCAGCACGAAAAAATGCGGCGACTTCCGTCTCCATGGTGCACGTTCCGAGATGGATTCCGCACTGAGAGCATCGCGGGGTGGTCGCTACGACGAAGCCGTCCATCTCTAAGCTTCAAGTTCGAGCACGACGATGGCGGCTGGGTCTAAGTCCACGACGTAACTTCCATCACGCGATTGCACCGCTTCGTCTACAATTCTTCGCACATCGCCCGCAACGCGCATAATCGCCGCGGCCTCTGCGTCCGCTGGATTCGCAACTACCAGAAACCCAAAGATGCGTGCCCACCAGAGGGCAAACCGTACCTTGCACCTCCCGCTGGGGACCGGAGACTCAACTGAGCAAAACCAACCGGGGGCTCGCCCGTCTCGTCCATGGTCCACTGCGACTCCTTGCAAACTTGAGCCAGTCCTGAAGACATAGCGGCCAAAATAAGACGAGACACACGCGAGGGCTCACCGCGGTCCCGCTTTCCCGCCAATCCTCCGCTCCTCCGCAAGACGTTTCACTGCACTGTCCTTACACGCACCACCAGCGGCATGTGGTCTGACGCCTGGTTCGGGACAATCCGAAAGGCGCCTTCCTCATCGGCCAGGTCGAGCCTCGGGTCGAGCCACACGTAGTCAATGCGCTTGTACGGCCGCACGCTGTCGAACGTAAACCCTTCGCCCAGGTCGTCTGCCTTGCCGTTGCCCCTCGCCCGTTCCATGGCCAGCTCATACGCGTCGCGAAGGTAATTCTTGATTCCCGTGAACACGGCCACTTCAGACGGCCGCGCGTTCAAGTCACCCATCAGCATGGTCGGCGCACTCTGGACCGCTTCCGCCACGATCTCGGCTAAAGCAGCTCCCTGCCGGGCACGGTCCTCGGGGTCGGCGTGCTCCAGGTGGGTATTGATGACAATGATCTCCCGCCCCTCCCACTGCACGCGCACCCACACGGCCATGCGCGATTCGTTCGTTTCCTTATGCGGCAGGGTGATCAAGCGCTTTTCCAAGATGGGCACAGTCAACACGGCCGGTCCGAAAAAGCCGCCGCGATGCGGGTACGCAGGGCCGAACACGTAGTCCATACCCAAGAGCCCTGCCAACACCTTCGTCTGGTCCACCCCGTCCGAACGCGTGGTACCTTTATCCACCTCTTGCAGGCCGACGACCACAGCCGCGCTTTCCCGGATGACGCCGGCGATGCGCTCGAGATCCCGCACTCCGTCCATGCCGATTCCCGTGCGGATGTTGTAAGTCATTACGGTCAGATGCGGCATAAAAAACTCCTCTCCGGAACAGTGGGTACTAAGTTGTGCGCCCGGCCCGAACAGCATCTGCCGCTCAGGCCGGGCGGAAGAATCCCATTGGACGTTTCTTCTAAGACCGTGCGTGGTGGCGGCTACTCGGCCCAGAACCTGTCGATGACCGCCTGCATCGCCTCGGATGCCTTGATCACCGCGTTGAGCACCGATTCTTTGCCGTCCATGGCCGGAGTCAGAGCCGACCAGCGCACCGGCTCCCATTTACCCCACGCGGGCCGGAACTCGAGCGGGTCGCCGTACGGGATGGACCGGAGGAAGACCATCTTGTCGGGTATCGTGTCGGCCTCCAGCCACTCGGGCGAGGTCGCGAGCTCCTTGTAGACGGGAACCTTCCGGGAACCGATGTAGCGATCCATTTCGGTGCGGGTGATTACGTACTTGATGAACTCCCAAGCCGCTTCTTTGTGCTTGGCGTCCTTCGGAATGGCGAAGCTGTCGGGCCAAAGCCTTACAACACGCCCGGCCGGGCCGCTCGGCATCATCGCGACATCCCAGTCGAAGGTCACGATGTCGCGCATGTCGATCTGGTACATGCCCGAAATCCACATGGCCACCCGCTGGTTCACGAAATCGTTCCGGCTGCCCCGGATGGTCGACCGGTCTTCCTGGATCATGTCGACCACGAACTGGGTTGCGGCAATGCCCTCCGGCGAGTTGAAAGTGACCGTCCTCAGATCGTCACTCAGCATCCGGCCGCCGAAGGACCGTACCAAGGGATCGAACGATTCGTAGTGGGGATTGATCACGAAACCGTATTGATCCGATATCCCGTCACCGTCTTTGTCCATGGTCAGGCGACGCGCCGCGGCCCGCAGGTCATCCCACGTCCAGGTGTCGTCGGGATAGTACACACCGGCCGGGTGAAACATGTCCTTGTTGTAGAAGAGCGCCGTCACCATGAAGGAGTAGGGCATGGCATACAGGTCGCCTGTTTCCATGTCGGGGTACCTGACGGCTTTGAAGGGTTCCATGAAGAAATCGTCTTCGTTCAGGTCGCGGTCGAAATACGGCCGCAAGTTTTCCAGGAGCCCTTTCCTGGCGTAGTCGAAGATGTAGCCGACGCTCATGTGGATGAGGTCCGGTGCCTGTCCCGAGGCGATCAGCACGGGCAGCTTATCCCAGAACTCGCCGCCGGGCACGGCCTCGTGATGGATCTTGATGTTCGGGTGCAGCGCCTCAAACGGCTCGATTAGGTCTTCTTGGATATAGTTGTAGTTGGCACCGGTCGCCCAAGTGAAGTAGTACAGTTCGATGACTTCGTCGGAGGTATCGTCTGCATATATAGGTGTGCCCAGCACGAGCAACGACACGAAAAGCACCAAGCCCAGCGCGCTGGTGAGAGTCCGCTTGTACGACCTGCTCTGGCGCGTGTTCACCCAGATTCCCTCCATTGTAGCTTCCCGTCTTCGCTACGCCACACTCAAGACGACTACCCTGCGCCTTACCCCACTTGCTTGTACAGAACAGATTCGACTGAGTCAAGGGAACCGGGGTGAGAACCGCTCAACCTCGAGATGATGC
>JAAYLA010000374.1 GCA_012522135.1 Bacillota bacterium
GGCGGCCAGGCCGGAAGGGAACCCGTAGCCACCAACTGGGTCGTCTCGTCCACGGGAAGTACCGTCTTCAACGCCGTGCGCAACATCGCCCACCAAGTGCCCCGTCAGGTGCGCCTGTTCAACTCCCTCCTGCTCGTGATCGGCGAGGAGCTGGCCCGGACCGAAGGAATCCACGACGTGATTGACTTCTTCGACAGCGACAACGAACCGCGGCGCCGGATGTGGGTGCTCGTAGCCAAGGACGCTAGCGCCGCGGACGTGTTACACACCTTCGTCCCGGGATCCATCCTGACGGTCGACGCCATCGACAACATCCTGAATATCGCGCCGCGCCGCACCGGAAGCGTCGTCGCCCACACGCTGCACGAGGTCAGCCAAATGCTCTCCGCGCCCGGGTGGAACCCGTACGTAAGCCCCATCGAAGTACTGATCGAAGACAATCAGGCGGCGGAACAGCTGCGGCTTCCCCAGGGCATCATTCCGACGCACCATCCTCGCCTCGGCGGTGCGGCGGTGATCCGCGGGACGCATTTGGCCGGCTGGCTCGATGAACGTGAAGCCCGCGGCCTGCAGTTCGCCCGGGGGAAGGCCAAAGGCGGCATTTTGGTCATCGCGTGCGATCCGGACGGAAGGGAGGACATAAGCATCGAACTGCTTTCAGCGACAGGCAGCCTCCTGCCCGAGTTTAAAGACGGCCAGCTTTCCGCCAAAATCGAGGTGAAGGCTACCGGCAACTTCGTCGAGCTGTACTGCGAACCCCGGGCCCACGTAGATGTGTTGAACGAGCGCTTTGCCAAGGCCATCGAGGAGGAAATCCGGGCGGCCGTGGACGCGCTGCAGAACCGGTTCGCCGTCGACGCTTTGGGATTGGGACTGGCCGTGTACCAGCGCCTGCCCGAAGTATGGAAGCAAGTGGAGCAAGATTGGGACCGGGTCTTCGCGGCCGCGCCCTTCGAAGTCGACGTGAAGGCCCGCCTGCTGCGCCAAGGCCTCACCTCGAGCACGGTGGAAGTCCGCTAGGAGGGTGAGCGCATGAGCCTGCTCTTGATCGCCCTCGGTTTCGTGTGCATGGCCCTTTTCGACGTGCCCCGCCTCATCGAACAGCGGCAGTGGAAGGAGCTTACGGTCTATGGGGCCCTTTGGCTCGTGGCGGCCGTCTGGGCGACGCTGCACGCTCTCGACGTGCCCATGCCGATCATCGGTTCGTACATCACCATCGTGACGCGCGGCCTCGTTTCGCTGTTTACGGGAGGCGGACCGGACGGCGCGGGCCGCGAGGGGTAGCGAGGGCACCGACCACCGGCTCCGGGCGGTGCTCCCTCCGGCCCGGCCGCGCTCGCGCTCAAAACTCGAACGTCTCCCCTACTTCGAGCACCTGGACCCGGGTCGTGGGGCTCTGTTCGTTCAAGTGTTGGATGAACTCGTCGGCACTCTGGGCCAAGAGCGGGAACGTCTTGTAGTGGATCGGCACGGCCACCTTCGCCCCCAGCATGCGCACGGCGTGGGCTGCGAGGAAGCCGTCCATCGTGAAGTGGCCGCCGATGGGCACTACCGCTACGTCGATGTCGAACAGCTGGCCCCACGTCGCCATGTTCGCATGCAGCCCCGTGTCGCCGGCGAAGTAGATCACCTTGCCGTCTTCCAAGGTCAAAATGTAGCCGGCCGGCGTACCCGTCTCGCTCGAATGGTACGCCTCGACCATCATCACCTTGACGCCGTCGAGATCCACGGTGCCTCCGATGTTCATGCCCGAACCGTTGGCGAGCGCCTTCTCCTGCGGCACCCCGGCCCCGACGTAGCGGGCCGTCGTCTCGGGCTGGGCGATGAGGGTCGCTCCCGTCTGCCGCACGACCCCCGGCGCGTCCGATGCGTGGTCGCCGTGATCGTGGGTCAGGAGCACGTAATCTGCGCGCCCCAAGTCTGCAATATTCAGGGCGGCCACCGGGTTGCCGCTCAGCCACGGGTCGACCAGGAAAACCTTCCCCTTCGACGTGGTGAGCTGCCAGGCCGCATGACCTAACCACCGCAGCTTGTTTGCCATGGGGATACCTCCTCTACCGTGTTCGTCTGTGCCCTAATACTTCCAGGAACCCGGCTTCTCCCCTGCTGCTGCTCCTCTGTTTCCCGGCGTGTGGGGTCGGGTTCGGGCGGGGTGGATGGAAAAAGATGGAATGCACCAGGGGCCGGGCGGGGCGGAGGCGAATGGACTTGCCATGATGCACGAGCTTCCGATCTTGAGCTTTCAAGTGGAACCGCAAGATGCCGGCCGCACGTACCGCACCGTCCTGCGCAGCCGCTACGGAATGTCGCGCACTTTGCTGCGCCGGCTCCAGAGAGGCGGTGCGCTGCACGTGGACGGACGAGCCCTTTCCGTAGACGATCCGGCCGCTCCGGGGGCCCGGGTCGACGTATTCGTTCCGTACGAGCCGACGCCTGTGCCGCCGGAGGACCTGCCCGTCGCCATCGTGCACGAGGACCGGCACATTCTGATCGCGAACAAGCCCCCGGGCATGCTCGTGCACCCTACCTCCATGGAGCCCACGGGATCGCTCACCGCCGCCTTAGTGCACCATCTGACCCGGACCGGAGAGACCCCGTTCGTAGGACCCGTGACACGGCTCGACAAAGGTACGTCGGGCCTTGTGCTGTGTGCGAAAAACCCGTACGCGCATTACAGATTGTCCCGCCAAATGGAGTCGGGCCTACTCGAGCGAGTGTATTTGGCGTTCGTCTGCGGCTGGTTGGAGGCGGACGCGGGCTCGATCGACGCGCCGGTTCGCCGGGTCGAAGGGACGCTGTCCCGGCGGGAGGTGGGCGGCGGCGGACAGCGGGCGGTGACCCATTACCGGGTGCTCGGCCGGTACCAGGGCCGCGGCGGCACGCGGGCGTCGCTCGTGCAAGTGCGGCTGGAAACGGGACGCACCCACCAAATTCGGGTGCACTTTGCGCACGTGGGACATCCCTTGCTCGGAGACGGCGTGTACGGAGCCCCGCGGGAGGGCCCGGAGCTGGAGCGCCCGGCCCTCCACGGGAGCGAGCTGCGCTTTTTGCATCCCGTGGACGGACGGGCGCTGCATTTCACCGCCCCGCTGCCCGGTGACATGCAGGACGTTCTGGCCCAGATGCGGGCGGTTACCGCGTGAAGGATGGGGACTGCCTGGCGCGCCGTGCGTTGTCGTACGGACCGTTCCGTGGCGCGCCCGCCCTACTCAGTTCCCTCCCGTCTCCGGCCCCGTATGCGGCCCCGCCTGGACGTCCCCTGCCTCCTGCCCCGGTCCCGATTCGCCTCAGACGTGATCGAGGAGCGGGATGTGCACGGGAACGGGCAAGAGGCGCGCGAAGGGCCCGAGATCGCCGCAGAATTCGCCCGGCGCGCCGAACACGAGGCGGGTCAGCCGGCGCAGCTCGATTTCCACGTACGGTTCCACCTGGCGTCCGGGTGCGACGTGCAGCTTCTCGCCGTTCCAGGCCACCGAAACGGCCGAGCACTCGTCCTGCCACCGGGCGCCGACGGCAAGCTCGAACGGCGCGACGTCCCGGGCGCGCTGCTCCAGAAGGGGCGCGGCCGCCTCCATGAACTTGGGCCAGTCGATGATGCGGAACATGCCCTGGGGCTCGACGGACCACATATGCGCGACGCGCTGCAAACGGGCAAGGCGCTCGCTCGGTTCGGCCTCCACGGTGACGGTAGCGCTGGAGCCGAACGTGACGTCCATGACGCCCAGGACCAGCCCGGGCTCCCTTCCCGTAGGCGACGCAAGCTCAATGATTTGGGGGTTGCCGCCGCCCACGCCCCGGACGATGGCGTAGCCGTCGTGGCCGAGGAAGCCCCGGATATTGGGCCGCCGCAGCCTGTAGGGGAAACGGGGCCGGTCCGTCCGGACTGGAAGCTGCTTGTACAAGGCTTCGATCCGACCGGCCACTTCCGGGTCGGAAAGGTCCACTTCCTCCACCGGCGCCGGCGCAACGTCCCTCATGGTGCGGCGGTTCAGTTCGAGGCGCAGCTCCAGCCCGGCGCGGGCGTAGCCGAAGTGGCCGTAACGCTGCGTATCGCCCCACAGCACCGAGACGGGCCAGCCCCATTCGGCCATGCGCTGGATGGACCTTTCCAGAAGCTGCGACATGTAACCCTGGCCCCGGGCCTCGGGTGCGGTCGCGACGTTCCCGATGCCGCCGCAGGGAATCCGCACGGGACCTGCAACAAGCTCCATCGGAAAGGTACCGACGTGGCAGAGGAGTTTGTCGCCGTCGGCGATGACCAGACCCGATTCGAAAAGCCCGGGCTCGTCTCCGTACAGGTCGGGCTGGTGCTTGCGGAACCAATTGATGCAATGGCCGAAGCTGCGATCGAGCAAGCGGTGGAGCGCAGCGTCGTCGGCAGGGCGCAGGGTGCGGATTTCCGGCATAGTGCATCCTCCAATCAAAGTCGTCCATGGCGCGCCCGCGTGTGCGGGGCCTCGGGCGGCGTGCTCGCAAGGGGACGTGCTGGTTTCCCACGTCCACATACCGCCCCTCCTATTCGCCGGGGCGCGGCCGATCCCTGCGTGAGCCGGTGCCAAGGGACCCCACGGCACGCAATTCGACACAGAAACTAGTTTCATTTTGCTCTATGCGTGATGTAAAATGTTGCAAGAGCTACCGAGGGAGGTCGGCCGGATGTCGCGACGACTCTACCGTTCGCACGATCGGATGCTGGGGGGCGTAGCAGCCGGGATAGCCGAATACTTCGGACTGGACCCGACGCTCGTCCGCCTGGTCTGGGCCCTGTTCGCCTTGGGCGGGGTTGGAATTCTCTTTTATTTTGCGTGTTGGATCATCATCCCCCCGGCGCCCTATGCACGCCCGTGAGGGATCGTTCTCGTACTGCCTTCCCGGGTTCGTGAGGCCGCCCGCGGGGTGCGGCAGCTGCAGGCGGTCCGAGGCCGGTGCACCCGCGCCGCGTCCCGCCCGCACCGGCCTACCTACTCCCGCACGAACAAGCCGATCCCGTCGGGCACGTAGCGCTGGTTGCCGTCCGAGGGCACGTTAATGGTCACCGGCCGGTTCGCATCGAAGTCCCAGGCCACAAGGGTCGACGAGCCGCCGCCGTCCAAGTTGATGGCCCAGTGCGCGTCGATGTGCAGGAAGTAGTTCGCCATATCCAGGTAGGTCATGCCGACGCTGGCCAGGGAGCGCCCGTCGACGAGCAGCCAGTACAGCTTCGTACGGTCCTCGGATATTCCTACGGCCGTGCGCGGGTGCCGGTCGCCGTTCGTATGTACCTGGGCGTCGCCGTACGTGCCGTCTCGCAGCAGGATCACGCCGCCCGACACCGCTGCGTACATGTCGCGCCAGTCGTCGAGGCCGCCGCCCTCGATCCGTCCGAGCAGCCGGTACACGACCTCAACCTCGTTACCGACGGCGAAATTTTCCTTCAGCCACGTTCCGTTGGCACCCGAAGCCCACAGCACGAAGGTTCCCTTCTGCGGCTGGATGCCCGGCTGCATCTCGCGCACTTCGGTCACGACGCCGCGCAAAATCCGGTCGTACCCGCCGGGGCTCGGATCGTCCTCCTCTGCCGTTTCGGCCACGACGAGCTCCACTCCGCTGGGAAGCATCGAGCCCGGCGTCCGCAGCACCGGCCAGCGATACAGCCCGATGCCCATCCCCATATCCCGCTCGTTCATGCCGGCGAGAGCACGCGCCGCCCCGGTTTCCGCATTCCGCACCGTCCCGAGCCACATCCAGCTGCCGATATAGGGCGTGCCGTCCGCGGTAAAGGCCACGCCGTTTACTTCGCCCGACTTAAGGAGCTTACCCGACTGCATCACCAGACCGCTCGGAAACTGGGTATCGCGGATGTCGAAGAAGGCCGCGTTGATGCCCATGACCGCGCCCGCCTGCTGCACCATGGCACCGATCTGATCTCGAGGCCAGCGGGCGGATTCGCTCACCGGCTGCCCTCCGACCAAAGCGTCCAGGACAAGCTCGGGCCGGGTCACGTCGATCTCCACCAAGTACATATTGATGGGACCGGCAGGGAGCTGGCCCCGGAGCGTTACAACCCACACGCCCGGAATCCACTCCACGACCTGGGCCTCTTCGTGTTCGAGAAAGCCCAGCCAAGGCAGGCCGTAATCGGGCACCACCGGCCAGACGCTCACTTGCTCCGGCGGCGTCAAGTAGTGGCCGGGCAGGACGACCGGCTCAAGCACCAGCTCGTAGCCTTCCCCCTCGGCGACCTCGGGCACCGCCACGCTTCCCGCCAGCTCCAGCCGGACCTCGCCGTTCGGCTCCACCACCCGCACGTCGATGAACACCGGGCCGCCGGCTGGCTCCCGCTGCGTCCGGCCCCTGCGCCCGTCGCCGTCCCAGACGAACGTGTGCCGGTAAAGCTGTCCCTCCACGCCGACGAGCAAAGGCTCCAGCGGCCCGTCGGTCGCAATCTCGAGCGTGGCCGTCACCTGCACATCGCCCGCGCCGCGCACCCGCGCGTCCGCCAGCGCCACGGCGACTACGCCCACGGTGAGCGGCCGCCCGTCGAGGATCCAGCTCTCGCCGTTCAGCACATACTCAAGGACCGCCTCGTACGTGCCCCCTACAAGGCCTGCCACTTGGACCGGCGTGTACTCCTCTTCCCCTACGCCCGCCACGGTGAGGGCCGTGGTGCCCGAGGAGTCCACGAACCGGACCCGCAGCGAGCCCGGCATCTGATCCCAAGGGATGCTGGCCGAGATCACGGTCTCCAGCCGCCGGTCGAGCCTCTGCGCCGTGGTGAAGGAGACGTGGGGCTGCTCCCGCTGCATGACCCACCAGGAAAGACGGGCCGGCAAAACGCGCTCTTCCACCGCGAAGCCCGTGATCGCCGCGATGGCTTCGCTCGCAGGTTCCCCGGCCGCCGCCACCCCCGCCGCAGGATACAGCACACCCTCGTACGGCTGAAGCTGCAAGTTGCGGGCGATCACGTATTGGTCGAGGGTCAGATCGAAGACGGTGACCGCGGCGACGCCCGTTCCCGGATCGTAGCCTAGCGCCACCTCATAGTCGTGATCCCAGCGCAACGGAGCGGTGTGCAGGGGAATAATGACGGAACCTGCCGTAAACCCGGAGCCAGCCTGCCCTCCGAGCCGTCCGGTGAAGAGTCCGCTGTCCGAATGCAGGTGCACCCCCCACATGGGACCGAGCCAGCCCGACCCGACCTGCGAGAGCGACACGGCCAGAACCGACGGTGTGCCGCCCGGCTCGCCGGCAAAGCCCGCCAGCCACACGCCTTGGTTCGACCGGGCGACCTGGGATCCCAAGGCCACCCGGGTGCGTACCGTGACCGGACCCGTGTAGCCTTCGTCGGAGGCGACCAGCTGCAAGACGGTATGCGTGTCCGAGGCAAGGCCCGGTGCGGGACTCAGGGCTACCCCGAAGAGCAGGACGAAGGCGAGGACAAAGGCGACACGACGGACAGGCCAACCGGATGTGCGCATGGGATTCCTCCTGGGGTGGAAGTTCTCGTGTTGTAGCGTGGACCCTCAACATTCTGTGTATTTCCCCACCTTGGGCGTGAGTCCTTCTTCCTAGCGGGCAGCAGGCCTCCCCGCGATGACGCCCCAACAGAACAAAAAACAGAACGAAAAAAGGAGCCGCCATCTCGACGGCTCCCGTCCGCCTTACCCGCCCGCGGCCTTGTCCGACGCATCCTCCCCGACGAACTGGTCGAACGTGTCGGGAATCGAAAGCCACTTGATCGCCCTAGGCGGCCAGTAGGAAAACAGCGCCCGGCCGACGATCAGATTGTACGGCACCTGGCCTACGGGCGGGTGGCGGCTGTCCAGGCTGTTGTTCCGGTTGTCGCCCATCACAAATACGTGGTCCGGCCGGACGGTGACCTTCGGCATGTTGTCCCGGGGCGGCTCCTTGATGTAGGGCTCGTCCAAGGGCACGTCGTTGAGATACACTACGCCGTTGCGGATCTCGACCGTGTCGCCCGGAATGCCGATCACGCGCTTTACGAACCGGGACCTAGGGTCTTGAGGAAACCTGAAGACGATAATCTCGCCCCGCTTCGGCTCGATGAACCGGTAGCTGAGCTTGTCGACCATCAGCCGCTCCCGGTCGTGCAGGGTGTTCTCCATCGATACTCCGTCCACCAGGTGCGATTGGGCGATAAAGACGATGATGACCGCAGCCAAAATCGCCGCCTGGAGGAACGCCTTCGCATACTCCAGCACGATCTCCAGGGCTTTCGACTTCGCTTCAGGACTCAAATGGTCGGCACTCCTTTGGGCTGCACGTGGGTCGCTGCATACCTTCCAAACTATAGACAACACTTGAATTGTAGCCCTTCTCGCAGCACCGTGTCAAGGAGCCGAGCAGTACACCCGGGCCAGCGTACGCCGCCTTTCGCCGGGCGCCGGGCAGGAGTCGGGCTGCGGCGAAGGGAAGGTTCTACGGGGACGGGATGCACAGCACACGAGAGCAGACGCGAAAGACAGGAGGCGTGCACCATGTGCGGCCGCTACAGTTTGACCGAGGCGCTCGACGTCATCGTGCAGCATTTTCTCATCCAACACGTAGGTCCCGAGGTGGCTGCAGGGTACCGTCCCAGCTACAACGTGGCGCCGTCGCAAGATGTGCTGGTCATCGGCCTGCGCCTGGGAGCCCGGGCCGCCGCGCTGCACCGCTGGGGCCTCATTCCGAGCTGGGCCAAGGATCCGAGCATCGGCTACAAAATGATCAACGCCCGGGCCGAGACGGTGCACGAACGCCCTGCGTACCGCGGCCCCTTCCGGAGCCGCCGCTGCCTCATTCCTGCCGACGGCCTGTATGAATGGAAGCGGGAGGGCAAACGCAAGCAGCCGTACCGGTTCCTGATGAAAGATGAAAAGCCCTTCGCCTTTGCCGGGCTTTGGGATGAATGGCGCGGTCCGGACGGTCAGACAATCCGTTCTTGCACCATCATCACCACCGAGCCGAACGAGCTGCTCGCCACCGTCCACGACCGCATGCCCGTCATTTTGCCGCCCGATGCGTACGACGAGTGGCTCGATCCCCGCACGAAGCCGGACCGCCTGCGTGCGCTGCTCGTCCCCTACCCGGCCGAGCAGATGAAGGGCTATCCCGTCTCGCCCCGGGTGAACTCGCCGGCCAACAACGATCCCGAGCTCATTTTGCCCATCGCCTAGTCCCTGGAGTCTGCACCAATTCGCCTACTCCCTCATACGCTTTATCGATCCCGAGCCGTGCCCAGGGTGCGGCCGGGCGAAAACTCGACGGACCCTGCGCTTCCCGCCCGTCCATTATGTAAAGCCACGCTTTTTATGATGGGAGAGGACCGAATTTGGCACGCAAAAGGAGAAGATCAGAGCCGCGCCAGACCGTAGTGATCCGGAGCCGGTGGAAGCGGAACGGCAGGTCGATCGTGCGGCAGCGACCCGATTCTGCGCCGCACCCCGAAAGCGCCCTGCAGCTTCTCCGCGACCACGGACTCGTGACGAAGGGCGAGTTCCCAGACAAGGCTGCATTTTACCGCAGGCTCGGGTACCCCCGCCATGCACCGGTGCTGCCGCCCCGGAGCGATGCGGCGCAGATTCTCACCACCGGATCGGCCGTGGCCTACGTAGTGCAATCCGGCGACACGCTGGCCTCCATCGCCCGCACTTTCCAGCTTTCCGAACAGACGCTTCTGCTCGCCAACCCGGAGATCGGCACGGGAGAGCGGCTAGCTGCGGGACAGGTCATCCGCATTCCCACGAGCGAGCCGGCCTTCCCCAGCGAACCCCGCACCCTGATCCCGTACGTCGCGCAAGCCGGGCAGAGCCTGTCGACCATCGCCTCGATGTTCGGGGTAAGTCTCGAAGAGCTGATCCGTGTCAATCCCCAGCTCGGCACGGCGCAGGACATTTTCGTGGGCCAAATCGTGTGGGTGCCCACCGTGCCCGACGCGCCGGCGAGCAGACTGCCGGCCATCTTGTTCATGGCTCAGCCGGGCGACACCTTGGGCGACATCGGACTGCGCTTCGACGTGACGCTGGAAGAGATGGTCGCCGCCAACCCGCAGATGCACGACCCCGACCTGCTCTACCCGGGCGAGATCGTGGTCGTGCCCGTAAGCGGCGTGCCGGCCGAGCCCATCTACCGCAGGCGCCGCTACGTGGTGCAGCCCGGCGACAACCTGCTCGACATCGCCACCCGCTTCATGGTGAGCATCCCGGCCCTGGAGCAAGCGAACCCCATCCCGCTGGCCATTCCGGGTCTGACCTTGGTCATTCCCCGGGGCGTGGCCATCCCGGCGCCGCCCGAAACTGTGCCCGGTGCCCGTCCGTGCCGGCCGGCACCCTTCGGACGCCGCCTCGAGCTGGGCGATGACGATTCGGCCTTCGTCCCGTTCGGCCACGACTTCCGCTTCCGCTTCTACGGCCAGGGCTATCAGGGGCTGTTCGTGAACTCGAACGGCAGCGTCACGTTCGGCGAGGGCGATCCGACCTTCATCGCCTCGGTGGACCAGTTTCTGGAAGGCCCGCCCCGCATCGCGCCTTTCTGGACCGATCTGAATCCACCGGCCGGCGTGGCGGGCTCGGGCGTGTACGTCGATGTGGTGCGCAGCCCCAATCCCGAAGAAGCCCGGGTGACGCTCACCTGGGACCGGGTGCCGTACTTTTTCACCGAGGCCGCCAACACCGTGCAGCTGAGCCTCTATGCGGACGGCTGGATCCAGGTGTGCTATTTCCACGTGGCCGATCCCCCCGACGCCCGGCGCATTTTGACCGGCGTCGCCCGGGGCCTGGGCGAGCCGGAGTCGAACATCTTTCGCTACGACGGCCACGGGAACCCGAGGCGCACGGGAAATCCCTTGGAACCCACGCCGGCGGGCAATTTGAGCGGACGGGTGATCTGGTTCCGGTACGAGCCGGAGCGGGGCAACTACGCACTGGGCTTTGGAGAATGAAACGTGAAAAACCGGGGCCCGGTCGCACGGCGGCTGGGCCAAGGTAGTTGGAATGGAACCGCGGGCGTCCCCTGACCTTTCGGACGCGGTTTACATGTCGCTGCGCAATATGAGCCGGCCGACGGTGGCGAGGGCGTCGAGCACGGCCCGGCACCTACGCTTCGATATACTGAAGCATCTCGCCGGGTCCTACGGGCCGGCCATCCTTCGTCACCCGCATGTTGTCGGTGGAAACGTCGTCGATGATGACGAGCTTTCCGTCTACCAAGCCGCATTCGAATTTGATGTCCAGAAGGTCCAGGCCCTTGGCGGCGAGGTCGGCCCGAATGGTCTCGGCCGCCCGGCGCACCAGAGCCTTGGCCTCCTGCACCTGCTCCAAGGAAAGAATGCCGAGGGCCGCGATCGCCTGGTCGACAATCAACGGATCGCCCCGCTCGTCGTCTTTCAGCGTGATCTCGACGAGGCCGCCCAGGTCGGCTCCTTCCTTTATATAACGGCCGTAGCGACGCACGAAGCTGCCGTACGCCTTGAACCGGACGATGAACTCGAGGCCGAGCCACGTCGCTTTATGTGCCGTGAGCGCCCGTTCGCCCAGGTCGATGGCGATGTAATGCGTCGGGACTTGGTGCCCGGCGAGGAGCTGGAAGAAGTAGCGGGACTGTTTCAGCGCGGCCAGGCCCTTGCCCTCCACCTTCCCTACTACTTCGTTGCCGCCGGGGTCGATGGCGCCAGCGGTGCCGGTGACGTCGTCCTTGAAAATGATGCGCACCTTGCCCTCGCCCAGGTCGTAAATGGTCTTGGTCTTGCCGTCGTGGATCAGCTGCATCGGCTCGTTCACTCCTGTGCCTTCCGGATGAGCGGACGGGCGCGGGTTCCGTGAAGCGAAGGCCCGTCCGTTTCGTTATGGGTTTTGTTCAGCGCCCGCGGCCTATTCCCCTTTGGGTTCGACGCTTTGCACCGCCTTTTCTACAGCTTGCCGCAGCGTGCCCGCAAGATCGATCCGCGCGGCGCTCACCCGCTCGGCGCCGTGGAATGCAGCGAACAGGCTGAGCTCCTCCGTGAACGCCGCCAGGAACGCGTCGTCGGGGGTGAAGCTTTCTTCAAACCCGATGCGGCGCAGCTCGAGGTGGCGCTGCTTGCGGTGGAGTTTCGGGTCGATGCGCCCGACGAGCCGGTCCCCGTACAAGATGGGCATGGCGTAGTAACCGAAGGCACGCTTCGTTTCGGGGATGTACACTTCCCACGTATAGCTGAAGTGGAAAAGATCCTGGACCCGCTCACGCCGCCAAAGGAGCTGGTCTAAGGGCGCGATGAACCGGACCTCGGGGCGGACCTGCCAGTTTGGGGCCTCTGCGAGCAGCGCGGCGAACTCGGGGACGGCGTAGTACTTGCGGCGCACTCCTTCGATGCGGACCGGGACGAGCCTGCCTTCCTCGCACAGGCGCTCAACGGCGGCCCGGCGCTCCGCGGCCGGCCACTTCTGCCAGCCGAAGCGGAAATCTCCCGTGTCGGCGATGCCGAAGGCGCGCAGGTACCGTTCGAGGAGCATGGCCCGCCAGGGTTGGTTCGTGTCGGGACGGACTTCCGGCGGGGACCAGGGACGCAGCGGGGCATCGGCGGCCGGAGCGGCGGGTACGTGGACGAGCTGCTGGCGGATGCTGGGCGGCAGGTGGCGTTCTGTAAGCGTGTACAGCTTGTCGTTGCCCCGGCGGCCCGAGACCATGATCTGCCCGCCCAGCCAAAGAAGGTCGATGGCCCGGCCGGACGCTTTGGACGAGACGTCGTCGGGATTGTAGCCGATGCCCATAAGGCGTGGGCCGTCGCTTCCTACCTCCCGGGGACTGAAGGCGTCGACCCGAGCTGCGTAAGCCAGCACCTCGTCCATGGACCGGCGCAGCACGTCGCCGGCCGTTTCGCTGTTCGCCCGCGCCTGGAGCATGATGGGCCAGAAATCCGGAAAGCTTTCGATGGGCAGAATGCAGCGGGCGTTGGCCAGGTACTCAAGGGCTTGGCCTTGCCGGAACAGTTCGTCCAAGTGCTCGGGACGGTAGCCGCCGACGCGGTTGTACAGGACGAGGTGGTGGTTGCGTTCCACGGCGCTGATGGGGTCGACTTGGACTGCTTCGAGGCGGAGCAGGGCCGCGTGGACGCCGGGGGTGCCGGCAAGGGTGCTGCGCCAGGGGACGGCAGAGGTGGTGCGAAGCAGGCCGTAGTAGGCGAGGAGCGCGCGGGCGGCGGATTGTGGGGAAACTTGGAGTTCGGGTAGCATGGCGGAGACCTCCGTTCAACAATATGGCCGGATTGCGAACTTATGTTCGCTACTGGCATCTCGATTCCTTCCCTGTATCCGCACATTTGCGTAAGTCAACCCTAAAGGTCTTGGGCAAACCGTTCGATAGAAGTAGTGAACCATCTCAGGGCAGCGGTGGACCCCTTCTTAGTGGAGGTTCTTTCAGGGAGGTGGTGCCGGCCTAGGGTGCACTGACAAACCAAGGCGACACGGACGTACGAAACAAACACGGTACGGTAGGCTGGAAGCACACGAGCAACCAATGAGATGGTTTCGCATACGTTCCGCTGCGGTTGCTCGGAGAACAGCTTCTTCTTTTAGACCACAGTTACACACCTTCCCGCATGAGGTGGGAAGGCAACAAACGATCAAGGAGGATGCACAATGCGTATTGCCAACAACATTATGGCGATGAACGCCCATCGTCAGTTGATGGTCAATCAGAATGGTGTAGCGAAGTCTATCGAAAAGCTCTCCTCGGGTCTGCGCATCAACCGCGCCGGCGACGCCGCTGCGGGTCTGTCCATCTCGGAGAAGATGCGTGGTCAAATCCGCGGTCTCCGCATGGCGTCGAA
>JAAYLA010000375.1 GCA_012522135.1 Bacillota bacterium
ACGACGCCGATCTCCCGGTCCTCACGTGCGGCGGCAAAGGCGTCCATCAGCTCCATGACGGTCTGCGGCCGAAACGCATTGCGAACCTCGGGCCGGTTGATGGTGATCTTAGCGATCCCTTCCGCCGTGTGATACAAGATATCCTGATACTTGCGGGCTTCTTTCCACTCAATGGCCATTGCAATCCACCGCCTCCACATCTCGTAAGTGTTGCGTCACCAGCCGGGCCAAGGCTGCGGGCCGCTCGCGGTGAACGGCGTGGCCCGCGCCGGGAACAATTTCCACGCGCGCGCGGGGCAGCGCTGCTCCCAGGCGCTCGGCCAAGGCTACATACTTGACATCCCGCGCCCCGGCCACGACAAGGGTGGGCACGCGCACGCTCGCGAGGCGTTCGAGCAGGTACTCTTGGGCACCGGCCCCGGCACCGAGCAAGCTGTTCGCAAGGCCGTGGGGCCTTTGGCTCAGCCGCTCGGCCCGCACCGCCGCGCGCTCGGCGGGCGAAAGCTCCCGCTCCGTGGCAAAAAGCGGCAGACTCTCCCATCTAGCCACGAAGGCCGGGACACCTCGTGTCAAGACAAACCGTGCCCACTCCGCGTCGCTCGCCTTGCGCTGGGCGCGGTCCGCGGCGTCGGCGATGCCCGGCGATGCACTCACCAAGACCAAGGATGTCAGAATGTCCGGCCGGGCGAGGGCAACGTGAAGCGCTAAGCGGCCGCCAAGGGAGTAACCGACCAGGTGCAAGGGGGCAAGGGCAAGCCTTTCCGCCAATTCGGCGATGTCCAGCGCCGCCTCGGTCAGGGCGTACCTTCCCGGATCGTGTGGAGCGTCGCTCAAGCCGTGGCCCAGAAGGTCGACGCAAACCGTGCGCAATCCTTCCGGTAGAGCCTCGAGCACGGGAGCCCAACCCGCCGCCGAGCCGGTGAAACCGTGCAGAAAGAGCACCGTTGGACCCTGACCGCGGCATTCGACGTTATAGCGCACGCCCCGTACCGCTACTAGGCTCACCCGTACCCCGCTCCCCCTTCCGCGAGCGCCCTTTTCACCGCTTGCCAAACGGCCCTGTGCATCCGGACGTTCGCTTCCCGCCCCGTCGGCACCTCCACGACGTGCAGGCCGCCCTCCGCTAGGCCGCGCCGGACAGATCGGCGAAACTCGTCCCAGGTCCGCACCCTCGTAAAGCTCCCCCCGTACATTGCCACGGCGGGAGCGAAATCGAGTCCGTGCGGCGTGCCGAACAGGTCCTCGAAATGCTCCGGCACACCGGCTTGGGGCAAGAAGGAAAAGATGCCGCCGCCGTCGTTGTGAACCAATACCACGGTCAGGTCCAGGCCGTATGTCTTGGCCGCCAGAAGCCCTCCGAGATCGTGGTAGAAGGACAAATCCCCGATGACGAGCACGACCGGGCCGGCACCGGAAGCGCTGACTCCCAAGCTGCTCGAGACGACACCGTCGATGCCGTTTGCACCGCGATTGGCCAGACACCGCCAAGTCGCACCGCTGCTCGGCAGAAACGAGTCGAGGTCGCGCACGGGCATGCTGTTGCCGACGTAGAGCGTGGCGCCGTCCGGCAGCACGTGGGCGAGCTCCGGGAATATACGTCCTTCGAACAGCTCGTCGAAGGAGGCGATTTCCTGCTGTACGGCTTCTTTGGCGATATCGTTGGCCTCAATCCATGCCCGCCCCCAGCTGCGGTCGGCGTGTCGAAGGTCGCCCGGCAAAGCTGCGGACCAGGCGTGCGCGGTTTGAACCGGATCGGCGTAGACCATATAGCCTGCGACGTGCAGCGGATCGCGCCAGCCTCCGCCTTCGTCGATCACCACGTGACGGGCCCGGTGGCACCGTGCCAAGAACAGGTTCAGGGCTTTCGACGTCGGGGCGGCCCCGAAACGCACCACAACGTCGGGCTCGTGGCCTGCGGCGAACGTCTCATCCCGCAGAAGGGCGTCGTAGGCGTCGATCACCCAGGTACGGTCGTGCTTTCCGTATCGCACGCCGGACAGGGGATCGGCCAAGACGGGAAATCCCAGGCTCCGGGCAAGCCGGACGACTCCACCGGCGAGACCGGGATCCCTTTGGGGTCCGCAGATGATCAGGCCGCGCCTGTATGAAGCGAGGAGATCGGCCAAAGGCGCGAGCTCATCTTCCGTGAGCACCCTCGTTCCTTCGAGGAGCGAGACGGTTCGCTCGCCGGCCGCCGGACGTAAGGGGCCTGCGACTGCGCCCACGTTCACAAGATCGCGCGGCGCCGGAGCGTGTTCTGCGGGAAGGAGGGGCTCGCGGAACGGGAAGTTGAGATGCACCGGGCCGGCCGGGGCCTTCTTTGCCTCGGCCACGGCGCGGAAAGCGACGGTCCGCGCGTGAGCCTGCGCGGCGTCGGTGCCCTCGGGCAGCGGCATGTCGACGAACCACTTGACGTGAGAACCGTAGAGGTGGACTTGGTCGATCGCCTGGGGCGCGCCGACGTCGCGCAGCTCGTGGGGGCGGTCTGCCGTGAGCACCACGAGCGGAACCCGATCGTAGTACGCCTCGATGACGGCGGGATAGAAGTTGGCAGCCGCAGTGCCCGAACTGCACAACAAAGCTACCGGTTCGTCTAACGCTTTTGCCAGTCCTAAAGCGAAAAAGCCCGCCGATCGCTCGTCGAGGTGGCGCCACAGTCGAAAACTGCCTCGGCGCGCCGCTGTCAATATAAGCGGGGTCGAGCGCGAGCCCGGGCTGAAAGCGATATGGCCGACGCCGGCGCTGGCTAGGGCGTCCAGGAAAGCACCGGTATAGGCTGTCAAAACCTCGTCCGGTTCCACTAGACGCACCCTCCTAAAGCCTGCAGCATCGGCCGGAGCTTCAAACAAGACTCCTCATACTCCGCCGCCGGATCGGAATCAGGCATGATGCCGCAACCGGCAAAAAGCGTCGCCCTCCGGCCGTGGACCAAAGCCGACCGCAGCGCCACGGCGAACTCCCCTTCCTCGCGCCAGTCGACCCAGCCGACGGGGCTGGCATACCATCCACGATGGAAACCTTCGTGTTGCCGGATAAAGGCCATGGCTAAATCACGCGGCGTACCGCCCACCGCAGGCGTAGGGTGCAGGCGCTCCAACACGTCGAAAACCGTGATGCCCTCCCGCAGCCTAGCCCGGACCGGGGTGTGGAGGTGCTGCACGTTTCCTAGTCTTAAGATGGTCGGTTCCTCGGGATGTTGCAGTTCGTCGCTCAAGGGGCCCAGTTCGCCGCGAATCATGTTCAACACAAGCCGATGCTCCCGCCGCTCCTTTTCGCTCCGCAAAAGCCCTTCGGCTAGGCGCCTGTCCTCCTCCGGATCGCGGCCGCGGGCAACCGAAGCCGCCAGGCACATCGTCTCGACCTCTCGCCCGTGGAGCCGCACCAACTGTTCGGGCGTGGCGCCGAGGAAAGTGCGCTCGCCCCGGGTGAAGCTGAAAAGGAAACAATCGGGATACGTCGAACGAAGAAAGCTCAAAGCGTGGACTGGACTCAGGGGCCCGCCGGCCTCGGCGGTGACGGCACGGGCGAGCACAACTTTCTGGAGAGGTCCCCCGGACAAGCGGTCTGCCGTGAAGCGCACGAGTCGCTGCCAACGTTCCCTGTCCCCGGCGTTGACGTTCAGGCGCGTCGTCACCGCAGGCTCCCGGTCGGCAAGCTGCCAGAGGGCTTCGGCAAGGCGGAACGAGGCTTCCGCGGCTTGACCGGCGTCGGCTGCGGTGGGCGCCGCGATCAAATTGTGGGTAACCCACGCCCTCTCCTCGCTTACCGTAACGATCAGCTCCGGCAAGACAAGCCGGGCGTCGGGAAAGCCCTGCCAAATCCCGTCGGCAGGCGTTAAGGGATCGAACGCAAAGCCACCGAGCAGGAGCGGACCCGTACCCGGTACGTCACAGGCCGCGTCGAGCAGGGCGTCCGCGGTAAGTTCACGCCACCAGCGGGCCGCGTGTTTGAAGCGATCCGCTCCCGTTCCTTCGAACACGGCCGCCACGCCGACGCCGAAAACGGTGAAATGCCGCTTCGGCACCGACCAGTATGCGGCGTCGACTCCTAGACGCCGGGCTGCACTCACGAGGGCCAGCGGATCGTGAAGGGGTACGGAGCGCACGACGCTGACCAGCTGCCTCCGCCCGGAGCGGCGCGCCAGACGAAGGCCCTCGGCATAAACACGCCCGAGCGCCTGCTGTTGGTGGGTGAACTGATCCAGGGTGATCATTGCACACCTCATTCGAAACACGCGCGTAAGGGGGTGGCAAAGCGGCCCGGGGCGGCACGAATACCACCCTCTAAGAAAAGGACTGCCTACGAATGTAGCATACACGTAAGGACCTGTGTCGTCAATTGTGCGGAAATATGCCCTGACCTTGGCAGTTCTTCCTGAAAGGTCTTTGCAAGATCCGTCAATTGGGGGAAGGCATTGCCGTAAGAGAATCGAATAGGAGTATGGTGGACACCCTGCTTGACCGTTTGCTCAGCACATGACCAGACTCCTAAGGGGGGTAATGCCGTGAAAGACATGCATAAACGTCACGTCTCGTCTATGGCTTTCATCGCACTTGCGGCACTTCTCTTATCCGCTCCCGCGCTCGCGGTCCGTACCCATCTCGACGTTGCGCTGCCTGAAGAAGACTTTTACGCACAAACGGTCTTTACCGCCTCGTGGTCGCCCGACGGATCGACGCTCGTCACCGGCAGCCGCGACGGCAAACTGCGCTTTTGGTCCTGGGACGGAGAAAACCTGACACACGTTGCCACGGTAGACGGCCATGAAGGCGACCGCCCGCCCGAAGGCTACTTGCGGTCCCTCGCCTGGTCTCCGGACGGTACGAAGCTCGTTACGGTTGGCTTCGACGGCACGATCCGCATATGGGACGCCGCCTCCCGCAGCCAAGAACGGGTAATCACCGGCCACGACGATGACTACATTCGTTCCGTAAGCTTCTCGCCCGACGGCAGGATGTTCGTGACGGCCGGCAACGACGGCACGGTACGGGTGTGGGACGCGCAGACCGGAGCTCCGATCCGCACGCTGGAAGGCCACACGGGCCGCGTCTTCTCGGCTGTATTCTCGCCTGACGGCAAGTTGATCGCGAGCGCCGGTCAGGACACGACGATCCGCATCTGGAACGCCGCCGATGGCAGCCCCGTCCACGTGCTCGAGGGCCACACCGACTGGGCGCACGTGGTGGCCTTTGCGCCGAACGGTCAGTTGTACAGCGGAGGCAAAGACCGGCGGGTAATCGTCTGGGATCCGGAGACCGGAGAGCAAGTCCGGCAACTTTCGGGTAACTCGAACTCCGTTTGGGCCATCGCCTTCTCGCCCGACGGCCGGGTCGTGGCCACCGGCGGTAGCGACCAAAACCTGCGGCTGTGGGACGCGGAGACGGGCCAGCTGCTTCGCTCCTTGCCCGGCAGTGACACCATATGGACGATCGAATACTCTCCCGACGGCGAGTTCCTTGTAGTCGGTAACGACAGCTTCGTTTTCAAGCTGTACAAGAGAATTTCTTAGCGTCCGCCGAAGTGGCTTGAATGAAGCGGAACGGGTCCCGCACGGTAACCCGCTCCGCTTTTTTCGCCATGCTTCACCGCGCCGTCTCGCCGTCCGAGGCACTAAGGAGCCGTGACGCCGAAGAATGCCCTCAGATCCTCGGGTCCGATGCCCGGCGCCAGGCCCGGACCGTGCCAGAAGGCGAATACGATGATCACGACGCCGAGAATGACGAGGCCTGCCACAAAGGGCACCGGCACAGCCACGGGCGGGCGTATGGGCGGCGAGACGTATCCCGAAGGGCCGAGCTCCGACCGGTAGACGGCCCAGTACACGTCTGCGGGCAACGTCGTCTGCACGCCCACGGTGAACCGAGAGGGAAACCGGGTCATAACGATGTCCTCGATACGGCGGGCGTCGACGGCGTCAACGGGCGCGGTCACCGCAATGTGCCCTTCCCGGCAGCGCACACGCACCTTCACGGCCGCGGCAATGCCCACGTACCAGCACACCAACATGCGAACGATGTGCTCAATCCGCTCGTCGCCATCGGACCAGTAACGTGCCTTCGCCCGAGCCCACCACCGGAAATGCACGCCGAGAAGCCACAGCGTTGCCGGTACGGTAAACACCCATACGAGTTCACCGAAGCCGGTCAGCCTGCCCGTCTCCGTGAAGCTCAGGGTCCAGGTGCGGCCCAGGAGGAAGCCGCTCACGAGGCCGAACGGCGTCGTAGCGTGAACTGAAAGCCACGGCCGGCGCAGGGAAAGCCCGTAGTTCAGGGTTGCCCAGTGCAAGGCAGCGTAGCCGGCCGACATCACGGCCAGGCCCGTCAAGTACGCAGCCCAGCCCCCCACATCGTAGGAGGGAAGCAGGCGACAAGCAGGCGCGGGGTACACGTCCACGAAGACGCAACGGCCGAAGAACCAGACGAGACCTGACACCGCAAGAAACAGGACGACGCCGCTGACCGCCACGCCCGCGAGGAGCGCCGGCCGCATGGCAACGGCAGCACCCTCGATGAGGGCCTCCCGAAGCTCAGGGACCCGCCAATAGTTGAACTTCATACCACCGCCCCCAACGGGTCCGTCGTCTTAAGCGAATTTTACCACATCCCAAACTACGTGACATCCTTACGAGTAGTCCCACCCGGCCGGTGGAACTTCCGCTGCAGAAAGTACAGAGCAACCAGGACACAGCTAAGCAGAACAGCCGTGGCGGCGCACCACGCAAAGAGCCGGGCTAAGATCGTAGGATGGAGCCGGTGAACGTAGTCGAAATAGTCGTTGAGGAAAAACCACGCGAGCACGGGAACCGCCTGCCGCGCGGGGACGGGCGGAGCATGGCGCAGCACGAGCAACCCCTCGAGCACCATCCCGATGTGCGTAAGGAACAGGCCAAACAGGTCGAAAGCGTAGATCGGATAGCCCGTCGACCAGCTGGCGAGCCATAGCAGAGCCGCCCAGGCCCCGTACTTGATCACGGCCAAGGCCGACCAAAGTTCAAGCCAAGGGCGAATGCGGCCGCGCAGCCGCAAAAAGGCGGCGACGGCCAAGCCCGTCACGGAAAGGGGCGAGTCGGCGACGACGATCCACGTGTAGGCGGGAAGACCGCTCAGCTGCGCTGCGTACCAGTTGTAGCCGAAGGCGGCACCGACCAGATTGATCAACACGAGAAACCAAAGCAGCGGCCGGGGCGGCGGCGGATCGAGGAGGCGGCGCAAGAATTCCATCAGTCGGGATGCCCCTCCGGTTCCGAGAGCGGACGTATGGGGACACCACCCACGAACGCGCCGGGCGGCACATCGCGGTGTACGACGGAACCTGCGGCAATGACGGCGTCGTCGCCGATAGTGACCCCGGGCAGAACCGTGACGTTGGCGCCGATCATGACGTTACGGCCGATCACGACGTCGCCCGTGCGCCACGAATCCGTAAGAAACTCGTGGGCCAGCAGCACGGAGTTGTACCCGATCAGCGTGTTGTCGCCGATGCGGATGCGCTCCGGGAAAAAAATGTCGACCATAGCCTTCAAACCGAAGGCCACGTCTGTCCCAACACTCATCCCAATGCACCTATACAGAAAATTCTTCAACCGCAACGACGGACAGACACGGCAAAACTCGGCCACCAAGTAGTTCCGCACTACCTTCCAGACCGGCACGTAACGGTGCCAGGCCAACATCGCGTTACGGCCGGCCTGCACGGAGTGCACTTCGACACGCCGGTATTTGCTCATCGCCTCGCCTCACAAGGTTTTGATTCACAATACCTTATACCTCAGAAAAAGCTCATCTGCACAGGTATATGCTGATATCAGTTTAAGCTGAACGAACGGGTCGAATACGTCCTGCCCTTCTACCAAAGACAGCTCGCCCGCGCCGCCGATCAGTTTGGGCGCCACCGTCCAGAAAAATTCGTCGACGACGCGTTGGCGCAGGAAGTAGTAGTTCAAAGTCGGGCCGCCCTCGAGCAAGATGCGTTCGATGCCGAACTCGCTCCGCAGCATCTGCACCGCGCGGGAGGGGTCCACCGCATCTTCGCCGGCAAACAGTACGTCGGCGCGGGAGGCCACCTTTGAAACTCTGTCGGGCGGTGCCACGCGGCTCGTCAAGACGATCGGACGCGAAGGCCCTGCGGTGAAGACGGGCGAGTCGAGGGGCAGATCGCAAGAATTGGTCACGATGGCCACCCGGGGCTGCTCCCCGAGACCTTTGCGGAGACGTACGGGCACAAGTTCGTCCGGAATGAGGGGATATACCGGATTCGCCCGTACCGTCTGGGCGCCGCGCACCACGACGTCGACCGCATGGCGTACCCAGCCCATAAGCTGACGGTCCCGCTCGCTGCCCAGGCGGGGGCTTTCGAGTCGCCCGCCGACAGTGGTCCGGCCGTCCACGCTGCTCACCATGTTGATAGCGGTATAAGGGCGGCCGGCCGTAGCCTCGAACCTCAGGTCGGCATATACCTCGTCGAGCGTCACATTTTTGCATTCGGGAAAAACCTTGCGCAATCCGTTCAGCCTCCACATTGTGCGCCCGAGGCAGTGTCGCCAACCGAGCCGTACAGCCTGCGCCCCTGCGGGCAGGAAACGAAACCGCCTAGGAGGGTTCAGTTCTCCTCCTGCTTTTCACGTTCTGGAGCGCCGCACCGGTGCTTATCGCGCAGTGCTCTTGCCTGCTCACGAAAGGCGCGCATTCCGTCGGGTCCGAGAGTGATCTCCAAAGTACCGAGCACACGGCCGCAACTGTAACAGACTACGGGTCGATGCTCTTTGATGGCCATCCCCAATGCCTCCACTCGCTTTCCTCCCCAGCTACGCCTATATTTACATACGCGACCGGCACGGCTGTTGTCAAGGGCACGCTCGGGACAGATGTAGGATTTCTCCAAGAACCGCCATTATCCTACGCCACACCACACAATACGCGCCGTTCCTTTGCCGGGCTTGGCCTCAACCTGCCCGCGTGATAAGATGTTACCAGGGTTACCTGTCCTTTTGATATGCGGGACTATCGTCCAAGTAACCCGTCAACCGGAACTAAAGGAGCGCACAGACTATGATTGGGTGGCCGGAGCTTGTCGTCATTTTCGTGTTGGCCCTCATCATTTTCGGGCCCAACAAGTTGCCCGATCTGGCCCGATCCTTAGGGCGCAGCGTGCGGGAGTTCAAGAAATCAATGGAGTGGGATGAAGAGGCACAGAAAAAGGAAACCAACGGGGAGTCGTGAGTCCGTGTCCACGGAACAGCCTATACCAGGCCTGCCAACACTCCCCGGCGTAGGCGTGTCGCCGCCCGGGCACACTTCCGCTTGCAGCAACGGAAGGAGGGCATGGCCGTGACACAGACATGGGACGAGTGGAAAAAGACGTTGGCACAGGCCGTCGGTCAAGGGAGAGCGATGGGCCTGAGTAGGGACGAACTAGTACACCGGGCAGAGCAAATCGGCGATGTACTAGCCAACAGCGTCGATCCGACGAGCCCAGAGCAACGCGTCCTGAAAGAGCTGTGGACGAGCGCCGACGAGGACGAGCAAAAGGCTCTGGCCAGTACGATCATTAAGATGGTGCAACGGTAACCTCGCGGCCTGCGGGGACGGGAAGACGAAAGGGTCCTGCGGCATCGACAGCGAATGATGCCGCATGAGCCGAATTATTTCCATTGCAAATCACAAAGGTGGCGTGGGCAAGACCACCACCACCCTTAACCTGGCCGCGGCCCTCAGCAGCATGGGAAGGCGCGTGCTGATGGTCGATCTGGACCCGCAGGCCGGTCTGACCATCGCCAGCGGATTGGAACCCGACGCTCTGGAACGCTCGATCTACGACGTGCTGCGGCGCGGCGAAGGCGCCGTCGATACCATCGTCCGCTCCAGCTTCGGCGTCGACCTACTGCCGGCCAACATCGACCTCGCCTTGGCGGAACTGGAGCTCGTGTCGGCCATCGCTCGCGAGCGCCGCTTGGCCGCGGTGCTGGCTCCTTTGCGCGATGCTTACGACGATATACTCATTGACTGCCAGCCGTCCCTCGGACTTCTCACGTTGAACGCGCTCGCCACCAGCGACGGCGTGCTCATACCCGTAGCCTGCGAATACTTGGCATTGCGCGCCGTACGGGGCATTTTGCTCTACGTGGCCAAAGTACGCGGACAGATGAACAGCCAACTCCGCGTCCTCGGGCTCCTGCCCACCATGTTTGACCGCCGGACCCGACACGCGGCAACGACCTTGAGCCAACTGAAAAAGGAGTTCGAGCCCAAGGTCAAAGTGTTGAACCACGTAGTCTACCGCAGCATTCGCTTCGCAGAGTCCACGGCCAAGGGAGTACCGATAATAGAATATGCCAAAGCGCTGCCCGGAGCCGACGCTTACCGGAATCTGGCACGCGACCTCATCGCCGGCAAACTGTGAGCCGACGCCGTGTGAGCGCCCCTCGCTCCCTCCACCTCAGTCGGATTTCGAGGGAGCGAGGATCATCACCATCTGGCGGCCCTCAAGATACGGGGCGCGCTCGATCGTGCCGAGTTCAGCCAGTTGTTCGGACAAATTCATGAGCTTTGCCTTGGCCAAATCTTGGTGGACGATTTCGCGTCCGCGGAACCGCACGGACACTTTTACCTTATCTCCAGATTCGAGGAACTTCCGTGCCGCCCGCACCTTCACCGCCAAGTCGTGGTCGTCGATCTTGGGACGCATGCGGATCTCTTTGATGTTGACAACCTTCTGGTTTCTCCGTGCCTCTCTTTCCCGCTTGCTCTGTTCGTATTTGAACTTGCCATAGTCCATAATCCGGCAAACGGGCGGTTGGGCATTGGGCGAAACTTCGACCAAATCGAGGTTGCGTGCCATAGCCTCCTGAAGGGCTTCCTCCGGCGTCAAAATCCCAATCTGGTTGCCGTCTGGATCGATGACACGCACACGGTGTCCCCGAATTTGCTCATTGATGCGCGGCCCCTGTTGCCTTGGGGCTCTGCCTGCGCGTGAATCTTGGCGAATTACAACCACCTCCAATGGTGTTCAATCCGGCTAGATTATACACCAAAGCAGGCAGCGAGAAAAGTGACTCGATGCATGATCTGTACTCTGGCTCCCCGCGCACGGGCGACGGCCCGGATCGGTTCGGCTGTACATCCGCTACGAGTTTCGGACACCGTACTCGCGGCGGGGACCGGGCCCCGCATACACAGGACTAAGAGAGTCGGCAAGGCGCGCAACCTTGGCGACGAGCTCCTCGAGCTGTACGGGAGTTAGGGCCTGCTGACCGTCGGAAAAGGCCTCCTTCGGGTTCGGATGCATCTCCACCATGATGCCGTCTACGCCTGCGGCCACGGCCGCCAAGGACATCGGACCGATGAGATCCACCACGCCGGTTCCATGGCTCGGATCGACCACTACCGGTAGATGGGACCGTTGTTTGGCCAAGACCGCACCGGCAAGATCCAGTGTATTGCGGGTCGCCACATCGAAGCTGCGAATCCCCCGCTCGCACAGAACCACGTCGGAATTGCCGGCCGCGACGATATATTCGGCCGCTTGCAACCACTCGTCCACCGTGGCCGACATGCCGCGCTTTAGCAATACGGGCCGGCCGCAGCTCCCCAGGGCTCGCAGCAGGTCGAAGTTGGCCATACTGCGTGTCCCCACCTGCAACATGTCGGCGTACCGGCTCACAACATCGACGGCGGAAGGCGACATCACCTCGGTCACCACGGGAAGTCCGACGGCATCGGCCGCCGCCCGGAGCAGTTTCAGCCCCGTCTCCCCCAGCCCCTGGAACGAGTAGGGATTCGTACGCGGCTTGTAGGCTCCCCCTCGCAAGATGTGGGCGCCGGCACGCTTGGCTGCATCGGCTGCTGCGCGCACCTGAACTTCGGACTCTACGGAGCAGGGACCCGCGATAACTACCGGCATTCCTTCTCCGATCGTGACGTTACCCACCCGCACCCGCGTCGTTTCGGGCTGCCACTCTCTGCTGACGAGTGGATAGGGAACGGCAATCTCGTGGATCTGCTTGACTCCCGGGAAGGTCCTCAGCCGGTCCAATAGCTCTCGGGACCCTTGCGGTAAGACGAGCAAGACCTCCCCTCGGAAACGGACGGGCTTGGCTCGCTGGCCCGTGTCCAACAAGCCATGGACGGCTCGGGAGACCTCTTCCGCAACGGCGACGTCGTCGACACGCAGTACGAGCATGGATGCAGCCTCCTACCTATGGAGAAATAAAAAAGGTCGTGGACTCGACTGCAACCCACGACGTACCCGCTGCGTGCCTTTTTTGCGTCGTGGGTGAGTGTACGCCCACGACCATCCGGTACAAAGCTACCTGAGTGGCGGGCGTACGGACATAAAGTAGCTAAACCAAAAGAATCCGTAGCCCGATGCATATGTGACATGCCGGCCGTTGTCGGTCCTACGATGGCCCGTCTGCATTTCACATTACCACCCAAGGAAGCTTGATTGGGACAATAGTACCACCTTGTCCCGTCTCTGTCAAGTGAATCGAGTGACAATGGCCCGCGTCCGAGATCTTCCCTTCCCCCCAATGCAGCCATAAAGCAAGACCCCGCACACGAAGTATGCGAGGCCTTGCGTCTCCGCGTCGTTTGCGCCCGGCCGCGAGCGGTTTAGTCCTTCTTTTCCGCGGCTGTCTCTGCAGGCTGCTGCGCACCGCTGTCCGTGCCGTCCTCGGACTTTTCGCCTTCGCCCGACTCCAGCTGGCGGAGGTGCTCTTTGCGGGCCTTCGCCATCTCTTTGCGGTAGTCGGTGGTCATGTCAATTTCGGGCGGCGGCAACTCCTCGGCCTGGGGTGGCTGGACATAGCGGCTGATGAAGAAGAGCACGGCGGCAACTGCAATCCCGATCAGACTCCTGAGGGGATTGCCGAACAGATTGATGAGTGCGTAGACAATGCCCAAACCACCGCCGACGTATAGCACGCCTCGAATGAGCCCGTACATATACAACCCCTCCCTTTCCCTGCTGTCGTATCCCCATTCCGTTGCATCCGTCAGTCCCAAACGAGCCGTAACAGGTAAAACGTTCACGCTTTCACTTCGTCACGCGAAGCCTCATACCTGCTCCCGATTCGTGTCCCCGGCTTCCGCACCGGCATCCGTAAGCACGACGCGCGCCCCGAGGCTTTGGAGGACCTGGAAAAATTTGGGGTACGACTTCGCTACATGCCACGCGTCTTTAATGCCCAGCGGAGCTTGCGCACGCAGGCCGACGGTGGTAAGGGCCATGATGATCCGGTGATCGTGATGAGCATCGATCTCGGCGCCGCCCGGAACACCTGCATTGCTGCCGTGCACCACGATGTCGCTGGGCCCCTCATCCACCTTTACGCCACACTTGCGCAATTCACGACAGAAATCGCTGATGCGGTCTGACTCTTTGTGGCGGAGGGTGTGCAGATTGAAGAAGTGCGACGTCCCGTCGGCAAAGCAGGCCGCTGCGACCATGGAGAGGACCGCGTCCGTGGCGAGGTCGCCGTCCACGCGCACGGGCCGGAGCCTTCCCTCGCTGCGCAGGCGCACCCTGCCCTCTTCCGGCGTGTACTGTACGTCCGCTCCCATCTGCCTGAGGACGTCCAGAATCCTGGCTTCTCCCTGGGCATCGGCGAAGACACCGTCCACGATGACGTCGCTTTCGACCACGGCCGCCGCGCAAAGGATCGCCGCAGCGGAAGGCCAAACGCCCGGAACGCGGTACACTCCGCTCCGGTACGGCTGGGGACCCGCGATGCGAAAGGCCAGCAAATCGTCGGCTGCCTCCACCTGGATGCCGACGCTGGCCAGCACGTCGAGGGTTTGTTCGACGGCGGGACGAGAGCGCAGCGTGTCGCGCACCTCGATTTCGGTGACGCCCTCCAGCAAGGGTGCCAGAAACAGGAGGCCGCTCAAGTACTGCGACGACTTGGCGCCCGATACGCTCACCGGACCAGCCTGAAGATTGCCCCGCCGTACGGTGACGGGCAAGCGGCCATCATTTGACGTGACGTCTGCGCCCAGCTGCCGGAGCGCGTCGATCAGATCTTGCTGCGGACGGCGTCCCAGCGACTCGGGATAGGGGGTATACAGTTCGACGGGCTCGGGCGACGCAGCGCACACGGCCATGAGAAAGCGAGTCACGGCGCCGGCATTGCGTACGTTGAGCCGCGCCGGTCCCCAAAGCTTGCCCCCTGTGCCCTGCACGTGCCAGTCCGTCTCGACAGATGTGTCGATCTCGGCACCAAGGCGCGTGCAGCAGTCCGCTAGGGCGTAGGCGTCGTCGATCGGCGCGGGATTTTGAACAACCGAAGAACCGGAAGCGAGGGAGGCGGCCAAAATGTAGCGTGCGGTGTAATTCTTCGATCCAGCGACGGTCACGGTGCCCTCCAGCCGTTCCGTCCGGTGTACCACGGCGTACATAGACATCACCTCAACGCCGGTAATGCCTGCTATATTCGCCTGGTTTGTCCCCAATCCTTCGCCGAGGCGAATGTGCGCCGGCCGGGAGGGTAAAGGGCGCAGACAAAAGAAAATGGACGAAGGAACGGGAGGTGAGCGCGTGGCGTCCGAATCGATTCATGTCGTCGCCGTCGATCACGAGATACAGCCCGATAACTCCTTTCCCGATGCGCACGCGATTTATCTTATCCTCTCGGAGGAGCCGTCCGACCGCTGGATCAAGGAGTTCGAGCACGTATGCCGCCTGCGCGTGGCGACGCGGCGCCGTACCATCACCGTGGTCCGCAACCGCCTGCGTGTCGTCATCTCCCCCCGAGAACACCTGCAGGCCGTGCTACAGCCGATCCAAGGGGCAGTTCGCATGACGAACGCGCGGCTCGAGGCCTCGCAGTAAGCAGTTCGAAGGTGACGAAAAGCAGTTCGAAGGCACCGAAGGGCCGCGGCCTAGCCCGCAGCCCTTCGTCGAAGTACAGTTCCCAAAGGCCTACTGCAGCGTCATACCGAGCTGCGCCGCGATGAACCGTACAGCGTACATGTGGAAGCCTACCCGCCGTTCCAAGGGGTCCTTCAGGCACGTCTCGATGGTCGCGGCCGGGATGCCCAAGTCTTGTCCGACCTTGCGCGCCATGCTGCCCGATATGGGATTGCGGATCAGGGTAAACCGTTCCGTGCGGCCGTTGCGCACAGCGGGCATGCCGTTCAAGTAGTCGACCAGGGCCCGGGCGTCGGAATAGGCACGTCCGGTCGGGTAATAGATGACCGACTGGCCGACCGAGTTCTTGTTCTTGATGTAGAAGTCATACCCCTCATGCAGGTCCAAGAACCAATCGGGCTCGTATTCGAGAATTAGATCCCATATCTCGTTGGCCGTCTTTCCCACCGGCGCGCCGCCCAAGGTGAACCGCCTGGCCAGGTCGGGCAGATCGGAAACGCCCCGGGTGCCTGCGGCGACCGCCGCCGCGTTCGCTCTCGGGATCACCACGATGCGTCCTTTGTCGGGACGCAGTTCATCCACGATCCGCTGTGCCGCGGTGTAGCCGGCCGGCTCGTTTCCGTGGGTACCACCGACGATGAACAGGGTCGGGCCCGGTTCGGCGGCGGTGATTACGTAGTACGGGGTCTTGAAGCGCGAGCTGTCGGCCCGAATCCAGCCCGTCTCTATTGTCCAAGGATCTGCGCCGGGATCCGGGTCCTGTCCCGGGTCAGGATCGGACGGGTCCGGTTCGGACGGATCCGAGGGATCCGAAGGATCGCCCGGCTCACCGGGGTCGGTGGCGCCATCTCCCGGCCGAATCTCGATTCCTCCGCCCGGCGTGGGCACGACGATCAAGCCGGGAAAGCCGGAGAAGAAATCGTCGATCGTGCATCCCGTCGCTAGGAGAGCGAAGCTCATGACGATGGCGAGTCCGAGCAATCGCCGTCTGCGCATGTACCTACCACTCCTCGTAGTTGGCTTGTCACCCCGTCCCTTCCTGAGCTGGGACATTTCGGGGTCACAGAGCAATTCTAGGAGCGGAGTGGACACGCCTTCCCCAGCTACAATGGGTTTTGTTGCCATGCGTCACCAAGATTTGGAAATCGTGGCGCGCTCCGCGGGCCAAGCGGCGCGGCCTGCCGCGGTGCGAAGCGCGCAAAAAACCGCTCCGGCCGGAGGGAGTCCGTCCTTCCGGCCGGAGCGGCGGTGAGGCTGCCGCTTTGTCGGCTAAGGTTTACCGGTCATACACGAACTCCAGGTGCACGCGGGCCTCTACCGTGATCGTGCCCGCGAATACCTCGGTGGCCGCATCGAAAGCGACCAACTTGGCCGCCGACGCTTCCAAGCTGCGCAGTGGCAAGGAGGGCTGCACCGAAGTCTGATCCACGATGCTGGCGGGCGCTCCCAAAGTAATGCCTGCCATCTGAGCTAAGATGCGGGCCCGCGACTCGGCGTGCGCGTAGGCTTGTTGCAGAGCAAGCCGCTCCGCCTCGCGCCGGTCTCTCAAGCCAAACTGGACGCTGTCGATGGTAAGGCCGGAGACTTCCGAGACTGCGTCGAGGACCGGGCCGACCTGCGCGAGGTCGTTCACCGTGACGGCGATGGAGTGTTCGGCCCGGTACCCTTTGAACACCCGCTCGGTCGTCACGTATTCCCACTCCTCACGCAAGCTGACTCCCTGTGTCTTCAGGTCGTCTTCGGTGATACCCAAAGCAGCCAGCACTTCCCGCAAGGCCTGCAGGGCGGCAGCGTTCGCGGCCTGCGCCTCGGCCGCCGCGTCGCGCAGGTGTGAAAGGCGGATACGTACGGTCGCTTGGTCGGGCGCGACCTCGACCGCCCCGACGCCGGAAACCGACAGCCTTCCGGTCCGCTCGTCTCCGCTGGCCAAAGCGGCGGGGCTGAACCCAAGGGTCGTCACGGCGAGCAGAAGCGCTAAGACTAAGGCCGTCGAGCCGAAGGTTTTTCTGTTCATGAACGATCTCTCCTTCACGTGGGCCGTTGCCCGTTCTACCCTTAAGACGACCCGCGGTACGAAAAAGTTCCCGGTTCCTAAAGAAAAAAATCGCGGAGAGCCCGAGGGCAATCCGCGAATTGCCTGCGCGCCGGTCTTCTCAGACCGGCAAGAGGCTGCTGAGGGCCGCAATCGCCCCTTGCGGAAAGAGGCCGAGATAAATCGTGGCCGCCGCCGCCACGATCACCACAACGGCCAAAGGCCAAGGTGTGCCGAGCTCCCGGGCTTCCTCTTCACCCTGGTCCGGATCCTCGGCCGCGGCGGCCTCGTGCCAGGCTGCCCCTTCCACCACCTGGGCGGCTGCCGGCCGCCTGATCATAACCAATACCACCCTAAGGTAGGCGTAGGCGGAAATGCCAGTCGTGACGGCGAGTGCGGCAACGAGCAGCCAGCCGCCGAATTCCATGGCGTTGCGCACGAGGAGCACTTTGCCCACGAACCCGGCCGTGGCCGGGGTACCCGCGAGGGCGAGGAGGAACAACGTGAGCGCACCGGCGAGGTACGGACGCCGGTAGAACAGGGACTCGTAGCGTGCCATCTCGGAACCGCTCTCCGGCGCGTCGCCAAGCCACACGATAATGGCGAAGGCGCCCACGGTCATGAATAGGTACGCCAGGCTGTAGAAGGCCGCCGCGGCGATGCCCTGCTGGCTCAGGCCCGGCAAGGCCATGAGCAAATACCCGGCATGGGCGATGCTGGAGTACGCCATGAGCCGTTTCATGTTACTCTGCACCGTGGCGAGGATGCTGCCTACGAACATGCTAAGGGCGGCAAGGACCGTCAGCGGCCAGACCACGGCGCCCAACTCCGCTGCCGGAAGCGCCACGGACAGGAGACGGATCAGAGCAGCCAGGGACGCAGCCTTGGTGCCGACGGCCATGAAGCCGCTGATCGAGGCCGGCGCGCCCTGGTACGCGTCAGGTGCCCAAGCATGGAACGGCACGACGGCCATCTTGAAGGCGAATCCGACCACCGTCAGGGCAAGGCCCGCCCGGTACAGAGGTGTCATACCGTGGGCACCGTGGGCGTACCAGTACGCTTGAAAGTCGGATAGCCACACGCTGCCCACGGACCCGTACAGCAATGCAAATCCGTACAGGAGGATGCCCGACGCCACCGAACCGAGGATCAAGTACTTGAAGGCCCCCTCCTTACCCCGCGGATCACGGCGGCGAAAACCCACGAGCACGTACAAGGCCAGGGACAGGAGCTCCAGCGAGACGAAAATCGTAAGTAGGCTCGTTCCTGCCGCGAGGAGCATCATGCCGGCCGCGGCGAGAAGCAATAAAGAGTAATAGCCCGAAACGTCGTCTTCACGCCGCCGCACGCTCATGGCCACTCCCGCCAAGGCGGCAGCCAGGATGATCCCGCCAAAGGCGAGCCCGAGCCCGTCGGCGCTGATTGCACCGAGAAACGCCGTCCAAGCCGTGCTCACGTCGGCGGCCGTGACGTTCCAGACGGGCCCGGCGCCGGCCGGCGTAACCTGTACCCAGAGGGAGTACGTGTACCACCCGGCCAGCCCGATGCCTAGAGCACTGATCCAGGCGACCGGCCGGCGTACCAGACGGGACGGCAGGATGAGATCGACGATGAGGACGAGCACCGCGGCCACTACAAGAGTCAGGGCGCGTGCTATGACCTGAAAACTTACATCGACTTCCGGCAACGAAGGGCCCCCCTCTACCTGCAGCAGACTATTGGACGGCCAACAATATGTAGGCCAAGACGCCGACTACCCCGAGCACTATCGTAAACACGTAGCTGCGCACGAGGCCAGCGTGCCACGACGCGAGCGCCCGACCGAGCAATTTCACGGCACCCGCGATCCCATGGACGATGCCGTCAACGCCTTCGGGATCCATGCGCCGGCCGACCCAAGAACTGACCGCAACGGTTGGCCGGACGACCGCCGTGCGGTAAAGGGCATCGAGGTAGAAACCGTTGTATAGCGGCCCACCCGGTTCGCCCCGCGCCGCGACCTCCTGCCTTCGCCAGCTGCCCTTGGCGCCGTACAGGCTGAGGGCAAACACGGCACCGGCCGCAGCGACCGCGGTCACGAGCAGCGCGTCCGTGCTCCAGACGGCCCGATGGACCGGCACGTCGGCGACCCGCTGCAACGCAGGCAGCAGGTACTTCTCCGGCAGCGCCGTAAGCCCCGGTATCGAGATCCAGCCGCCTACGACCGACAGGGCCGTAAGCACGCCGACGGGTATGACCATTTCCATGCGGCTTTCGACGTTCTCATCGGCGCCTTCCCTGCGTCCCTTTCCTGCAGGCTGCGCTGCACCCAAGAAGACGAGACTAAACAACCGGAACATGTACCAAGCCGTCAGTCCCGCCACGGCGACGCCGAGGATCCACAGGCCGGTAAGCCCAGCGTCCTTTACGCCGTGGAGAATCTCTTCCTTGCTAAAGAACCCCGCGAGCGGCGGTGCACCCGCCAACGCCAGGACGGAAAAAAGAGCCAGCCAATAAACAACGGGTAGCCGCTCGCGCAAACTGCCCATGCGCCGAATGTCCTGCTCGCCGCCGAGGTAGTGGATGACGATCCCGGCTGCGAGGAATAGGGCTGCCTTGAAAAATGCGTGGGTCATAAAGTGAAACATGGCCGCCGTGTACGCGCCGGCGCCTGCCGCCATCATCATGTAGCCCACCTGGCTCATAGTCGAGAACGCGAGCACTTTCTTGATGTCGGGCTGACGAAGCGCGACCACCGCGCCGAAAAGGGCCGACAAGCCGCCGACATAGGCTACCGTGAGTGCGGCCGTCTCGGACGCGAGGTAAATAGGGGCAGACCGGACGACCAAGTAGACCCCCGCCGTGACCATCGTCGCCGCGTGAATGAGCGCGCTGACCGGAGTCGGACCCTGCATCGCGTCGGGGAGCCACGTATGCAAAGGCAGCTGCGCAGACTTCGCTACCGCTGCCACCAAAAAGAGGAGTCCGACGGAGGTTACGAGCGCGGGCTCGGCGGACCGTACGGCCGCGAACACCGTATCAAACTCGGCCGATCCGGCATGGACTATAAGGAGCAGCGTGCCGAGGATGAGCCCGATCTCGCCGATGACGTTCATCACGAAGGCCTTCATGGCGGCTGCGGCGGCCTCGGCGCGCTGATTCCAGAAGCCGATCAACATGAAGGAAGCAAGGCCGACGTTCGCCCAGCCGATCAAGAGCCCAACGTAGTTGTCGGACAGTACTAATAGGCTCATTGCGAACACGAAGTAGTTCAGCTTCGCATAGTAACGGCCGAAGCCGGGATCCCCGTGCATGTATCCGGAGGAGTAGACGTGGATCAAAAAGCCCACTCCCGTCACGACAAGAGCCCACCACAGGGAGATCGAGTCGCCCAGAAGGCCGAGGCTGAGCTCAAAACCGCCGGCAGGCCCCCACGTGACCAGGGGAAAACGGAGCACGCCGCCAGCACCGCCCTGCAGCCCCAAGGCGACCAACGTCGCCGCGAACGACAGCGCGACTGCGGTCGAAGCGACCCGGGCGAGCGTACCCTCCTTCCACCGGTTGCGATTGGCGGCCGTGATGAGGGAACCGGCTAACGGCAGAGCTACAATGAGAAGCAGCACAGGTGTCGTCGATTCCACTGACGGCTCATCCCTTCAAAAGCTGAATATCGTCGATGTCAACCGCCTCACGTCCGCGAAACAGGGCCACTACGAGCGCCAGGCCGATCGCGACCTCGGCGGCCGCGACGATCATGGCGAAGAAGGCGAAAGCGTGGCCGTCCATATTGCCCACGTGCCGTGCGAACGCGATGAAGGCCAGCGCACCGCCTCCCCACATGAGCTCGACGCTCATGAGCATAATGAGGGGATTGCGGCGGACGAGAAGGCCCAAAAGGCCGATCGCCGAGATCACGGCGCTGAGCAGCAAATAACCTTGGACCGACAGGGACATAGCTTATTCTCTCCCCTTCTCCGGACGCCGGCCGACCAAGACGACAACGCCTACTACGGCTACAAGGAGCACGAGGGCCGCTATCTCAAACGGGAAGACGTGCGTCACAAGGAGCGTCTCCCCCATTGCACGCACGGTGCCGAAGTTGCTCGGCACGGCAACACTCCCGCCTGGATCGGACCGCACGATGGCCAGCACGACGAGGAACGCCATGGCGAACGCCGCCAGGAGGTTCAGCGGCAGCCTGCCGGCCGTCCGTGCCGTGAGGCGTTCCATAGGCTCCCTTTTCACCGTGAGCAAAGCAATCACGAACAAGAATAAGATCATCACGGCGCCGGCGTAGACGATCACCTGTGCGACGGCGAGAAACTCCGCTTGCAAGGAGAGATACACCCCCGCCAGCCCCAAAAAGTTGACGATGAGAGCGATGACGCTGTGTACCGGCGCGCGCGCCAGGATTACGCCAAGCGCGCCGCCTATGGCCAGCGCACCGGAGACGATGAGGGCGACACTCACGACGCATCGAGCCCCTTTCGTCCCTCATAGGGCGGATATACGTTTTCAGGCACCTTGAAATCGCTCGTGTGCCGATTTACGAGCCGGTCCCGCCCGTAAATCAGATTCTCTCGGCTGAAGTCGGCGAGCTCGAACTCCTGCGTCAGGTGGAGGGCCTCCGTGGGACACGCCTCTTCGCAGAGCCCGCAGAATATGCACCGCAGCATGTCGATTTCGTAGACGGCCGCGTACCGCTCGCCGGGCGAGTACGGATTTTGCGGGTCGTTTTCCGCCGCAATCACCGTAATGGCGTTGGCCGGGCAGGCAACCTGACACAGTTCGCAGCCGATACACATTTCGAGCCCATTTTCGTAGCGCCTCAGCTCGTGGCGGCCGCGAAAGCGCGCGCTGCGCGGTTTCTTCTGTTCCGGATAGCGGATGGTCGACTTCTCCCGGAAAAATGCCTTGAGCGTCGTGCCCATCCCTTTTACTAGGCCCTTAACCACACCATCGCCCCCTTATCGAAAGGCTACCCACGCGGCCGTGGCTACCAGGTTAAGAAACGCCACGGGCAGCATCACTTTCCAGCCAAAAGCCATGAGCCGGTCGTAACGCAGGCGCGGCAGCGTAGCCCGCATCCAGATGAACAGGAATACGAAAAACGACACCTTCAAGAGGAACCAGACGACAGGTGGCAAGAACGCGGGTCCACGCCAGCCGCCGAGATATAAGAGGGTCACAAGGCTCGACACCGTGATCATATTCACATATTCGGCGATCGCGAACATGGCGAAACGCATGCCGCTGTACTCCGTGTGGTAGCCGGCGACCAGCTCGGTCTCGGCCTCGGGCAGGTCGAAGGGCACCCGGTTTACCTCGGCCACGACACTGATAAAAAACAGGATGAACCCTACCGGCTGCCGGACGATGAACCACAGGCTCTCTTGCGCGGTGACGATGTCGCTGAGGCGCAACGATCCGGCGAGCAAGATGACGCCCACGAGGCTCATGCCCATGGTGAGCTCGTAGCTGATCATCTGGGCCGTGGAACGCAGCGCACCCAGAAGCGAGTACTTGCTCTGACTGGCCCATCCTCCCAAGGCGATACCGTACACGCCGAGCGACGTAAACGCTAAGAGGACGAGCACGCCTGCGTTCGGATCCGCAATGGAAAGGGGCACGGTCCAGTTGCCGATCTTGAGGGGCGGACCCACCGGGATCACCGCGAAGGCGGCAAAGGCGACGAACAGGCTGATCACGGGCGCCAGCTTGAAAATAAACCGATCGGCATCACGGGGAATGATGTCTTCCTTAAATATCATCTTCACGCCGTCGGCGATCGGCTGCGCGAGTCCCCACGGTCCGGTCCGGTTCGGTCCCAGCCGGAGGTGGAACCATCCGAGAAACTTGCGCTCAAACAACATCAAATAGGCGAAGACCGTGAGGAGGACGATGATCAGCACCAAAGAGCGGATCGTTACGGCCACCAGGGAATCCGCGACCACTAGCCTACCACCTCCATAACGCTCCGGTGCAGGCGGACACGGGGATGCTCGCCCGCTTGCAGGAGCGCGTAAGCGTCCGTGCCGGGCAGGCCGGCGACCACCTGCACGGTCCCGGGTACCACGTGGGCTGATACACGCACGGTGAGCTCTAGCTCGACGCCGCCGGCCGTCAGCGTGACCGTGTCGCCCTCAGCCACGCCCTGCTCCGACGCGTCCTCCGGGTTCAGCAGCGCTTCGGCCCGCGGGCGCGCATGTTCGATGCCCCGGTCGAAGTACGAGGTGCCGCCGCCGGCAAAGAGGCGTTCCACCGGAACGAGGACCAAGTCCTCTCCCGCGGCGCTCGAAGCCGCAAGTCCGCCCTCCAGCGCCGCGGCAAAAGCGTCAGCGGTAAGACCGGCAAAGCCTGAAGCCGTGCAACCAAGACGTGCCATCTCTTCTGCCAAAGCCTCGTCGGACGCATACACGTTCACCCGCAGTCGCTCGGCCAGGGCCGTGATGATCTGGCCGTCCGTCCAGGTCTCGAACTCGGGGTAATCCGCCGGCTGCACCTTTTGCACTTGGCCGTCGAGCGTCGTGTAGGCGCCGGCCTTCGCCGGAAACGCCGCGGCCGGCAAAATCACGTCGGCGTACTCGGCCGTTTCCGTGACAAATAGATCCACTGCTACGACAAAGGCTTTCTGGAGAGCCGCCGCGACGAGCTCGCCGTCCGGGTACGTCTGCTTCAAGTTGGCGCCGAACAAGACCAGCGCCTCAAGCGAGCCCGCGGCGGCGGCCTTCAGCATGCTCTCCGTGGACAAACCGTCCTCGGCCGGCAACGCCGCGCCCCATGCCTGTTCCACTTCCGCCCGCGCGCTCGCCTCTGCCGCGACGCGCCCGCCCGGCAGCAGAGCCGGGTGCAAGCCCATCCACTCCGCGCCTCTGCCGTTGCCTTGCTCGCTCAAGATCAGTAAGCGGACGTCCTTGCCCATTTCCCGCAACTGGGCCAATAGACCGTCCAACGCCCGCCCGATCGCGGCGTCGTGGCCTGCCCACAGGACGATGATCTTATCGCCGGCGGACAGATCGTCCAACAGCTGGGCTCCTCCGAGCGCTTCACCGACCTGGCCCGGCAGTGCGTCGTAGCGTTTCACGGGCACGCGGTACGCGCCGTGGACCGCTCCGACCGAAATGATACGGCCACCCCTGCGGGCGCACTTGCGCACCCGCAGGTCGAGGACCGGAGCCCGTTCCTGTACGAGTGTATCGACGATCAGCACCGTATCGGCAGAGTCGACGTCGACCATGCGTCCGGCATATGGTCCGTACGAGGCGACCAGCTGTCTGCCGGTACGGTAGTCGATGTTGGCCGTGCCGAGGCCAGCCCGGGCTAGCTTGCCGAGAAGATAAGCTTCCTCGTTCGTCAACCGGCCGCCGCCGATGAAGCCGATCGCCTGCGGTCCAGCCCCTTGCCTCACCGCATTCAGGCGCTCTGCCACGATGTTCAAAGCCTGGTCCCACGATACGGGTTGCAACTTGCCGTTCATGCGCACAAGGGGCCTTTCGACCCTGCCTTCGCCTTGTACGAAACCGTAGTTGAACCGTCCGCGGTCACACAGCCAGCCGCCGTCCACCGCTGGGTTTTCCCGAGATACCACGCGAACAAGCTCTCCGAACCGGTAGTCTAGGCGGACATTGCACCCGACCGAGCATCCGGTGCACACCGAAGGCACTTTGGCAAGGTCCCAAGGGCGCGCGCGGAAGCGGTAGAGCTCGCTCGTGAGCGCACCGACCGGACACAGTTCGATCGTATTGCCCGAGAAATAGGAGTCGTACCGTTCGCCGGGCGCCGTCGTGATGACCACGCCGTCGGCCCGCTCCGCGACGACCAGGTTGTTTTCGAGCGCGATTTCGTCGTCAAAGCGGGTGCACCGCCGGCACACGATGCAGCGCTCCCGGTCGAATACAATGAAGTTGCCCAGCTCCGCCGACTTCAGTTTGCGCACTTTCGGGTCGAGCGAACGGCTCACGGCGGGCCCGTATGAGTACGTCTGATCCTGCAGCGGGCACTCGCCGCCCTTGTCGCAAACCGGGCAGTCGAGGGGATGGTTCAGGAGCAGGAGCTCCAAGACGCCCTTCCGGAGTTGGTCGATGAGCTCGGTTTGCGTGCGGACCACCATACCATCGGATACGGGCATCGTACAGGCCGTGACGGGCTTGCGCTGTCCTTCCACCTCGACAAGGCACATGCGGCAAACGCCGACGGGCTCGAGCTTCGGATGATGGCAGAACACGGGGATGTCGACGCCGGCGAGCTTCGCCGCCTCGACGAGCAGCATGCCCTTCGGCACTTCGACGGTTCGGCCGTCGATCGTGATGTGTACACGCTCCTGGCTCACGCCGAGCGCACCTCCTCCAATTGCAGCGGACAGCCTCCGGCCGTCACATGGGCCTCGAACTCCTCCGGGAACCGCTCCAACACGGACTGGACGAAGAAAGTGGAGGCATCGGAAAGTAGACAGATAGTCGTGCCCTGCATCGTCCGCTTCAGACTGCGCAAGACGTCCAAATCGTGCATCGTGCCCCCGCCCTCCTCGAGACGCCGGAGGATGCGGGACTTCCACGCGGTTCCCTCGCGACACGGCGTGCACTGGCCGCACGATTCGTTGGAGAAGAAATCGGCGTAGTATCGGGCTACCCGGACAAGGCACACGGTGTCGTCGAAGACGATGACACCGGCCGTCCCGAGCATCGAACCGGCCTCCATCGTCGAATCGAAGTCGAGGGGTACGTCCACGTGGTCAGCCGTGAGAATCGGCGCCGACGCTCCGCCTGGCTGGAATCCTTTCAACCTGCGGCCTTCATGCAAGCCGCCCGCCAGGTCCAACAGCTCGGCAAAGGTCACGCCGAGGGGCAGCTCGTAATTGCCCGGCCGCTTCACCTTGCCGCTCACGGAGTAAATCTTGGGCCCGGGACTTTTCTCGGTGCCGATCGACCGGTACCATTCGACTCCCCGGTAGATGATGTGGGGCACGTTGCACAAAGTCTCGACGTTGTTCACGATCGTCGGCATCCCGTAAAGCCCCGACACCGCCGGGAAGGGAGGTTTCAGGCGGGGCTGGCCCCGGCCGCCCTCTAGGGAAGACAAAAGTCCGGTCTCCTCGCCGCAAATGTAGGCCCCGGCGCCTCGGTGAACGGTGATTTCCTGGTCGAAGCCGGAGCCCATGATGTTCTTGCCCAAATAGCCTTTGCGCCTGGCCTGTTCCATCGCACGCATCAAGACGTCGTATCCGCGCTTGAACTCGCCGCGCAGGTAAATGAACGACTGCGCCGCGCCCGTCGCATAAGCGGAAATTAAGATGCCCTCTATGAGTTGGTGCGGGTTGTATTCAATGAGCATCCGGTTGTTGAACGTAGCGGGTTCGCTCTCATCGGCGTTGCAGACCAAATAGCGCGGTCTGCCGTCGTTCGGTAAAAATCCCCACTTGACCCCTGTGGGAAAGCCCGCTCCCCCGCGCCCGCGCAGACCCGACTCCTTGACCATCTCGTGCACTTCGGCGGGACTGAGCTCTTTCAGCGCCTTCCTCAAACCCTGGTAGCCGCCTTGGCCTTCGTACACGTCGATATCGATGAGGTCGCCCTCGCCGATGCCCTTTGTCAGTACCGGTTCAAAGCCCATGGACGCGCCTCCCCGTCAGCTCGAAGACTTCGTGAACCCGGCGGTCGGTTGCAGCGACAACCCGCCGAACATGTCGCCGATGGCCTCCGGCGTTTCGCCCCGGCGGATCGCCTCGATGATCGCGTCGGCCTTTTCCGGATCCACTTTGTTGCAGTACTCCAAATTGACTTGAAGCGCCGGGGCTGCATCGCAGGCGGCAATGCACTCGCCCGTAACGTGCAGCGTGATGAGGCCGTCGGGCGTCGTCTCGCCGGCCTTGATTCCGAGCCGCTCTTCCAGGTGTCGGATGAGCTCGGCGCTGCCTTCTAAACCACAAGCGATATTGTTGCACACGTGAATCACGTACTTGCCGACCGGTTTTCTTTCGTACAAGGAATAAAATGAAATCACCGACTCGGCGTAGGCCTTCGTCACCCCGGTCAGCTCGGCGATCGCGGCCAGATCCTCCTCGGACACGTAGCCACGGACCTCCTGCGCGAGATGAAACAGGGGCATCAGGGCTGAACGCTTCTGAGGGTAGCGGTCCAAAATCGCCTGCACTTCGTCTGCGTGCGACGTAAGCCATGCTGGGGCGCTCATCGGTCGACCTCCCCGAAAACCGGATCTACCGTGGCGACGACGGAGACCAGGTCTGCAATCAAGTTTCCTTCCAACATCTTCGGAATCGCCATCACGTTGTAAAAGGATGGCGGCCGCACCCGCACGCGCCACGGCTTATTCGTTCCGTTGGAGACGAGGTACACCCCGAACTCGCCGCGCGGGCTTTCGATCGGCACGTACACCTCGCCCGCCGGCACGTCAAACCCGTACGAGACGATCTTAAAGTGATGAATGAGCTGCTCCATGCTCTCGCGCACTTCGTGCTTGGGCGGGCGCACGATCTTGCGGTCGTCGGTCTGCCACGGCCCGTCGGGCAGCCGCTCGAGAGCCTGTTGCACCAGCTTGTACGACTCCCACATCTCGAGCACCCTGACCATGTAGCGGTCGTACGTGTCGCCTGCCGTACCTACCGGAACCTCGAAATCGTACGTCTCGTAGCCCATGTACGGAAAGGCTTTGCGCACGTCGTAGGAGACCCCGGTGGCGCGCAGATTCGGTCCGGTAAGCCCCCAGGCGATCGCGTCTTCCTGCGAGATCGCCCCGACCCCTCGCACGCGGTCGAGAAAGATCGGGTTTTCCTCCATGAGCGCACGCAGCTCCTCGTAACGCTTGGGGAACCGCTGCAGCCAGTCGCGCAGCATGCGCTCAAACTCCGGGGTCAGATCCGCGGCGAGCCCTCCGACCCGGAAGTAGCTAGGATTCATGCGAGCGCCGGAGACCTCTTCGAACATGTCGAGGATCCCTTCGCGCAAGTCAAAGGCGTACATGATCATGCTCTGCACGCCGAGGTCGAGGCCCGTGGTGCCGAGCCAGACGAGATGGCTCGCGATGCGCATCAGCTCGGCCAAAAGCAGCCGGACCGTCACCGCGCGCGGCGGCACCTCTAACCCCAAAAGCTTTTCCACCGCCAAGACGTAACCGAGGTTGTTTGAAAGCGGCGACAGGTAATCCATCCGGTCGATGACCGTGATCGCCTGCTGCCACGTGAGGTTCTCGGCCGTCTTCTCGATGCCCGTGTGGAGGAAGCCGATCTCGGGCGTGCACCTTACTACCGTCTCGCCTTCGAGCTCCAGGATGAGCCGGAGCACGCCGTGGGTGCTCGGATGGTGCGGGCCAACCGAAAGGATCATGCGGTCGCCGTCCAACGTTTCGAGCACTTCGTAGCCTTGATGCGTGAAATATTCCGGACTACGCGTCGCCATTCGCTTCGCCCCCAACGTTCTCGAGTTTCGGCGCGTGGAACCGGCCTTGCCGCGCGGGAGTGGGCTGCTGCGCCATCGCTCTGGGGCCTTGCAGCGGGTAGTCTTTGCGCAGGGGGTGCCCGTCCCAGTTATCCGGCATCAAGATTCGCGTCAGGTTCGGATGGCCCGTAAAGACGACTCCGAACAGGTCGTAAACTTCCCGCTCCGCGGCGGCGGCCGCAGGCCACAGGGACGCGACGGAGGGCACCTCGGGTTTCGCGTCGTCCTTCGGGCTGACGCGCAAGCGAATCCGCCGCAGCGCCGCCGTGTCGAGCAGGTGGTAGACGACTTCAAAGCGGGGCCGCCGGGGCAAGTAGTCCACGCCGCCCACGTCGAGCAGCAGGTCGAAGCCGTCCTCCCGCAGCCAGCCCGCCACCTCGAGCAGGCCGTCGGGGTCGACCTTCACCTGCGGAATTTCGAAGGGCGTAGGCATCTCCTCCACCCACTGGGGATAGCGCTCGCACAAAAAACGCACGTACGGCTCAGGCACGCCGCATCAGACCACCTTTCGCCCGCCCGGACGCAATGGCATCCTGCAGCTTGAGTACGGCGTCGAGCACCGCGTCAGGCGTGGGCGGACAACCCGGCACGTAAACATCGACCGGCAGCACCTCGTCGACGCCTTGTACAATCGCGTAGTTGTCGAAAATGCCGCCGCTCGACGCACACGCGCCCATGGCGATCACCCACTTGGGCTCGGGCATTTGCTGGTAAATCCGTTCAATCACCGGCACCATCTTGTTCGAAAGGCGACCGGATACGATCATCAAGTTGGCATGGCGGGGTGAGGCACGGAACACCTCGGCGCCGAACCGGGCCGAGTCGTAGCGCGGTCCCGGCAGGTTCATCATCTCGATCGCGCAGCACGCCAGGCCAAAGGTGAGCGGCCAGATCGATGACTTCTGGGCCCAGCGCACGAATTTGTCGATGGTCGTGACAATGAAAGAATCTCCGCTGCTCACTGCCACTCGAATCCCCCCTTCTTCCACACGTACAGATCGCCGAGAATGAAGACGATCAGGAAGGGCACCATAACGTAGAAGCCCCATGGACCGAGGTCTTTGAGGGAGACGGCCCATGGGTAGAAAGCAACGGCCTCTACGTCAAAGACGACGAAGAGCATGGCGATGAGGTAGAACTTGACCGAGAAGCGGCCCATGAGCGGCGGGGTCGGATACCCGCTTTCGTACGGCAAATATTTTGCCGGCTCTGGGGACCTAGGACCTACGTAAGTGGCAATGAGCGAGATGACGATCGGCACCAGAAGGGCAAAGAGCACATAGATGAAGAGGGGCGTGTAAGCGCTCACGTGAACTCCTCCTGTCACGCCCTGCCGCCGCGGGCAGTCGCAGTCCGGTCAGAAGTCGGTCCAATGGTACCACATGTACCTGCCATTTGTAAAGTGAACGCGGGCACAATGTCCTTTTCCTTACGCCCTCTGCACGTGACATGCCTCCGGCGGGTCCGGTAGCTTTGCCCGGTAGTTTTGCCCGTCCCAAGGCGGTTCGCCCTATCCTATTCGGACGAATCCCGATGCTTGCCGTCCGGCAAGGCGAGTATCTGACTTATTTCTCGCAAGTGGACAAGGTAAACGCTGCCTACGGGAAGTCCCGTGATGCGTTCCGCGGCCTCGCTGTACAGTTTAAGCTGCGGCTCGTAGCGGGATATCAGCCACTGCGCGTCGCGGCGGCGATCGGTCTTGTAATCGACTAGGTACAGACTATCGTCCTCGAGCCACAACGCGTCGACTGTTCCCTGCACGACGACACGGTCTTCGGCACCGAAGGGCGCGGCCTGACCCGGAGACAGGATGTGCCACAGCCGCTCCAGCTCGACGGCTAAGGTGAAAGCCCACTCACGCCAAAGGCGCCCGTCGCGAGCGGCGCGGCGGATCCTGCTTCCCAAGTCGGTCTCGAGAAAATGCATGATTGCTTCTAAGTCTAGAGCGTCGCGCTGCGCCCTGGTGAGGAGCCTCCGGGCCACCAGTGCACCCGCTGCCGCTTTGAGGGCGTCAACCGTCCAAGGCCGCCCGAGATCCAGATGGTAGAGGAACGTGTGCATAGCCGTACCGTGTTCCGCGCCGCCCGGTTCCTTTTCTCCTTCGACAAAGCGTGGCCTTCGCAGGGCCGGCAGAAACGGCTCCGCATCGGGTTCCGCCGGCAGTGCGGCGCCGTCACCTTCATCGTGAAGCTCGCGGGCCAGGAGCGTGACGCTCACCTTGGCCGGAGCTCTCGTGCTGGCGCGGAACGGGTACGCTCGCCCGAGGGCTGCCTCCAACGCCTGCGCGATGCCGGAGTCAATGGTGCGGCCCAAGGGCTCGCCGGCGGCGAGCCGGTGCCAGTCGACGCCCCGGGTCTCCGCGGCCCCCCGGGCCTCGCCCGCCAGGCCGCCCGTCTGCTCGACGGTCCAAAGCCGTACCGCCCACCGAGACGGATCCGTGAAGGGGTTCGGGTCCTTGACGTGCACGGGGACCCCACTTTCCTTCTCGGCCGCTTTGCGCAGCGGTTCACCGTCGCGGTGGCGCATGACCGCGGGACCGATCCAATCGAGAAACGTGTTCGCCCGGGCCAGCAGCGCATCGGGCAAGGCCCAGCCGTCCACTTCGGCGGCCTGGCTCCACCCCGCCGCCGTCGCCCATATGTCGGCCGTCGAACCTACCAGTACGAGCTTCTCCTGGGCCCGGGTCAGGGCCACGTACAGCACGCGCAGCTCCTCGGCCACGGCAGCCCGGCGCCGTGCCTCGGCTACCGCCTGGTGCGCCACGGTCGGGGCACGCAGTCCGAGTTCGGGATCCGCCCACTGCGGGGCAATGCCGAGATGCCCGTCGTAAAGCACGGTACCGACGCGGTCCGAAATGTTGAATCTCTTTCCCAAGTCGGCGACGATGACGACGGGAAACTGGAGACCTTTGCTCTTATGGATGCTCATGATGCGCACCACGTCGTCGCCTTCGCCGAGGACCGGCGCCTCGCCCAGATCGCCCTCCTCGGCTTGCAAGGACTCGACGAAGCGCAGAAACCGGGTAAGGCCTCCCTGCGTAAAGCCGTCGAAGCGCGCCGCCCGCTCGTGCAGGGCGTGCAAATTCACCAATCGCTGCGCCCCGCCGGGCAGGCCCTGAACGTATTCGGGATAGCCGGTCTCGCTGTAAAGACGCTGCAGCAGGTCGCCGAGCGGCGAGATGCGGGCCGCCGTCCGCCATGACTCCAGCCGTGCGCAAAACTCCCGCAGCTTGCGTCCGAGATCATCGTCCAGCGTCTCGGCACCGTGACAAACGGCAGCGAAAAGATCGCCCCGCGGGTGCAGCGCCCGCAGACGTGCCAGCTCGGCCGTAGACAGATCCACCCACGGCGCGCGGAGCACGGCCGCAAGAGGAATGTCTTGCCGGGGATTGTCGATAATGCGGAGTACGGAAAGCATTGTTTCGATCTCGACGGCACGGAAAAAACCGGTGCCAAGCTCGGCATAGGCCGGAATCTCCCTGGCCCGCAAGGCCTCGACGAACAGATTGGCCCGGTCTTTCGTCGAGCGCAGCAAGACCACGATGTCCCGGGGGCGTACGGGACGCATCCTCCCCTCTGTCCGGTCGTAGACCAATTCTCCCCGGTCGAGCATCTCGCGGATCAACCGGGCGACCAAGGCTGCCTCCCGCTCCAGGGCCGTGAGTAGCTCGGCCGAGAACTCGTCCTCACGCTGCTCGTCGACCGCGCCGCCGTCCTCCGATCGCTCGTGCTCGGGTGACTCCCCTTCCGCGGCGGGCAGGCGCGTCGGATCCCTTTCCACGAGGTGCAACTCGATGCCCGTCTCCTCCGCCGGCGGGTATGCGGCATGGGCGACGAGTTCAGCCCGTTCGTCGTATGCCAGTTCGCCCACGCCGGGCGTGAGGATTTGCCGGAAGAGGAAGTTCACGCCATCGACGATCTGCCGCCGGCTGCGGAAGTTGGCCCGCAAATCGATGACGACGCCCGGCCGCTCGGCCGGTGAACAGGCCGCGTCCTGGCGGACGGCCTCGGCGAACGGTTGGAAGCGCTCGAGATGGCCCAGGAACAGGGTCGGATCGGCCAACCGGAACCGGTAGATGCTTTGCTTGACGTCGCCCACCATGAACAGATTCGGCTCGTCGGCATCCGCAGGACGCGACACGCGCTTCAAGATTGCGTTTTGCAGCGGATTGATGTCTTGGTACTCGTCGACCAGGACCTCGACGAAATGCGCCCTAAGTTCTTCGGCCGGTGAGACCGCCTCCGTCTCCGTCTCCTCTGCGGGCGTCTGCAGCACTCGGTATGCCAACCGCTCCAGATCGCTAAAGTCGACCACACCACGGGACCGCTTCGCCTGCCAGTAGAGACGGCCGAATTCTTGCACGAGCCGGATGAGCTCGGTGACGTGGGGCCCGCTCTGCCGCAACAGCTCAAGCTCTACGTCGGGCGGGTGGCGGAAAAAGCGCTTGGCCGTATCGCCCAGCTTCTTCTTCGCCTTGTTGCGGGCGTCTTGAATGCGGGCTTTGTTCACGTCATCTCGGTAACCCGAGAACCGCAACACTTTGAACGATGGCGGGGGATTGAACAGCGCGTGCAACTCGGTCCACGAGGCGGTGCGTGCCTTCAGCGCCATATCGGCCACGAAGGCCGCTTCCTCACGCAGCTGCGCCCGGGCTGCCGCTGGCGCGCCGAGGCCTTCGGCCAATCTACAGGCCCGCTGCAGGTACGCGGCGGCCGTCGCGACTTCGTTGGCTACGGCCGCTGCGACGGTCTCCGCCCACGGCAAGTCGTCCACGGTGGCCGTGCCGTCCAGCCGGTACATGGATTCGGCGGCGGCAAACCAGCCGTCCGGGTCCGGCAGGCTGACCGCATAGTCGTACAATGCGAGAAGGAGGGTTCTCAAGCCGGCATCGCCGCGGGCGTCGCGGCAGGCATCCACGAGGGCGTAGAACGCGCCGCCAGGCGCGGCCTCGTCGTACTGCTGCTCGAGCAAGCGGTCGACCGTCTCGTACTTCAGCAGGGTGGCCTCCTCGCCGTCGAGCACTCGGAAGAGGGGGTCAACGTCGAGCAAGTAAAAGTAGCGGCGCACCAGCCAAAGGCAAAAGCCGTGCAAGGTTTGGATATGAGCCCGGTCGATCAAAGAGACTTGCCGCCTCAGCCTTTGCCGTTCTTCCGCGGGACGCGTTGGATCCTCCGCCGCTTCGGCCAAAGCCCTGGCGATCCGCTGCCGCATCTCGGCCGCGGCGGCGTCGGTGAAGGTGACGACCAGCAGCCGGTCGACGTCGCACGGATTCTCCGGGTCGAGAATGCGCCGGATGATCCGCTCCACGAGTACGGCCGTTTTCCCCGCTCCGGCCGCGGCAGCTACGAGAATGTGGGAGCCTCTCGTATGAATCGCGTGCCACTGCTCTTGCGTCCAAGACCCGGTGGGCCTCCGGTGATCGATGCGCAAACCCAACACTGCACCCTCCGTCAGATTCCTGTCTTAACGCTCCGGCCCGTCAAGAAGCCGGGACAGCGGTCGCGTCTCCCCGCAGCCGGCTCCAAACCTCCTTGTCGTCGAGGGGGTCGATGTAACGGTACTCGTTGCCTTCCACGAGCACGTCAAAACGGCATACGGCGTGGTACGGACAACGGTTACAGGCGCGGGTGTTGTCTTTCCGGCGGAAGGGGCGGACGTCGTGTTCCCCCCGTAGGATCCGCCCGGCAAGCTCGCTCGCGCAGTCCCGCACATAGTCGATCAAGAGCTCGAGATATGCCCCGGACACCACGCTGGAGCGCGCGCGGAAACTGCCGTCTTTGTTCAGGCCGAACGGGAACAGACTCGACGTACTGCTCGGCACTACGGACCGGTCCATGGCCAAGGCGACTTCTCCCTCGCCGTCGGAGCTGAGGATACCCCGGGCCTTCAACTTCGTCTTACGGAGCGCCCATGCCGCATCGGGGTCGAAATCGGAGTCGACCGGCACGAAAGGATCCCGCACGGGCTGGTAGAACGCACCGGCCGGCGCAGCACCGAGATGGTCGGCCGCTACACCGAGGTAGACGATGAGCTGTAACTCGAGGCCGGCGAGTACATCGGCCAACGCGACCCCGCGTTCGTAACCCTTGTAGTCGACGACCCGCACGTAAGTGGTGCCGTCGTGCCGCCACGTGTCGAGCCGGTCGATTACGCCCACCAGCTGCACGGCCCCGCCTCCGGCGATGGGCAGCTGCCAGCCGGCCACCTCGTCGCGGGGACGGCCGAAGGCGAGCTCCGTGGCGACCGGCCGAAAATCGCCTGCGCGCATCTGCTCGTTTAAGAGACGCACGGCCGTTCGCACGGTGCGGCGCGCCAGGTCAACGAGGTAGCGCTGGCGTCCCGACGAGAGCAGCACCTCGCCGACGAGCTCCCGGGCTGCCGCTTCGGTCAGCCGGTCCACGACCGCATAAGCCTCTTCGTCCCGTATCGTCTCCCAGTCCAAACCGTGCTCCCGCACCCAATCGACGTACGCCTTCAGCACGGCGTGCGTCAAGGTGCCGATGCGCGCTGGATCGAGCCGCAGCACGGCCCGCTCCTCAAGTCGCAGCCCGTAGCGGGCGAAATGCTGAAAAGGACAGGCGGCGAACCGTTCCAGCCGCGAGACACTGGTTACAAGGGGTTCACCGTATAGGGCCGCGGCAAGCTCCGGGAGCAACGGAGCCACTGCATTCGAGTAAACCAGCGAACGCAACGTCGGGCGGACGAGCGGAGCGTAGTCCGGATGGGTGACGAGCCACTCGTACGCATCCAGCACCGTGGGGTTGTCCGGGTCGAGGCGGAGCCCGGTGACGACAAAGGCCGCCGCTTGCTGCGGCGTCACGATGCGCGCCAGATCGAAGCCGCCGAAGCGGCGAGCCCTGCCTTCCCTCGCGCGCGGCAAAAGCCTTTTCGCCCGTGCCAAGAACGCGGAAGGCAGAAGGGCTCTCCCCTGCCCGTCCGATAGCGGTGCGCTCAAATATAGCCGCTCGGAAGCCCTGGTCAAGGCGATGTAGCCGTAGAACTGCTCTACGTCCATGCGACTACGGCTTGTATCGCCCAAGGTGAGGCCGGAGGCGGCGAGCAGCTCCCGCTCCTCGTCCGTCAGCAACGCATCTTCTTGGGGCACCGCCGGGAACTCCCGGTCGACCAGGCCCAAGACAAAAACGGCGCGCACGTCCGGCTGGCGCGAGCGGTCGACGGCGCCGACCAATACCTGGTCGAGCTTCGGCGGAATCAGACCGAGACGCAGGTTCCGGAACGCTTCGTCGAGCATCGCAGTGAGTTCGGCCAGATCAATGGGATCTTCCGGCAGGACCCCGGCCATCTCATCGAGTAGGCCCACCGTCGCGCTCCAAACCTGAGCGTGGAGCAAGGCGAGTTCCGGGTCGTTCCGTCCGCGCGCCTCTTCGATCCATCCCGCCATGCGCCGCTCCGCTTCGGTCTCGACTAAGAAGTTCCATAACGCCTCTGCTGCCTCGCGGGGGGTAAAGCGCTTGCCACGGCCGATACGTTCACTGAGCTGTTGGAGGGGCCTGACCGCAAGGCGCCTGTCTTCATCAATTGTCCACTCGTCTCCGTCCATCGGCGCGGAGGCGGCATCGTCGTCCTCGTCCCTCCACAGTTTGCGTCCGAAGGACCAAGGCCGCTCATCGACCCAGGCTCGCCCGGTGACGCCGTGCTCCAGGACGTAGTTTTCCAGCAAGTCGACGCGGGCACGGGGGAGCGGCGTGAAATCCGTCTTTAGGAACCGCATGATCGGCTCCGACTGCCAGCCGGTGCTCACGGCTTCCAACGCGGCCGTTAGCGCATGCACGAGCGGGTGGAAAAGCATGTCCCGTCTGCTGTCGATGAAATACGGAATGCCCATCCGGGTGAAGACGGCGGCGATGTGCGCGGCGTACGTGTCGAGGGATCGGACGATGACCGAAATTTCCTGGTAGCGATACCCTTCCAAGCGCACAAGCCGCTGGATCTCGGTGGCCACCGACTCCACTTCGGCCGTGCGGTCATCGGCCCGTTCGATCCGCACGCATTCGGCCGCTTCCCGATACGGCGGTGCCGAGGCGTCCTCCCAGTTCTGCTCCAGATGCAGTAAGGCGGGATGCCGAAAGCGCGATGGCCTCTCCGCCCCGTGTCGCAGCACCACGGGCTCTTCCACCGGCACCCCACTCTGCTTCGCGATGGCCAAAAGCTCGCGGGCCGTCTCGAGCGGCAGGCGAAAAAGGGACCGCTCGACCTCCTCTTCCGGAGCGGACTGCAGGCGCAGAAACTCATCCGGATCGAGGCACAAGGAAACGTGCGTGCGTTTGGCCACCTGGATCAGGGCGTAGAGCAGCCTATACTCCTGCGGAGTGAACCCGGCGAAGCCGTCGATCCAAATCTCCGCCCCGCGAAGCAGCCCGCTGCGGAGAAGTGCCTCGGCCGCCTCTCCTAAATCCGAATCGGGGTCGGCGTACTTGTCGGCGATGTGCTCGACGTAGTCACGGTAAAGGAGGCTCAAATCGTGGAGTTTCTTCCTCAAGAGCGGCGAAGGAGGACCGCCGGCCGCGGTCGCCTGGCGCTCGATGTCGTCCGGAGAGTACCCATGCGCTCGAAATTCGGAAAAAGTACGGCCGAGCCGTTCGATAAATCCCGCTTCCCGCACGACTTGGTGATACAGCTGCAATGCGCCCCGGCGCCGGTGGACCAAGGCTCGCAGAAGCATCGTCCGGCCGACGTCGGTTAGGCGCGGGCGCAACGCGCCGCCGGTTTCCTGGAAGATCAGGTGGGCGAGGCGCTTGAAACTGAGGATGCGGGCCCGGGCGGAACCTTCCACCCCGACTGCGATGAGCCCCTGTTCCATCTGGAAGGTGGCCTGTTCCGGAACGAGCAAGATGAGCGGGGGTCCGAAGGGCGCTCCACGCTGGGCATCCCGTACCGCTTCCAGACAATAATGCGTCTTTCCCGTACCCGCCCTTCCCAAGACAAGACGGACGCTCATCCGATTCGCCCCTTACCTTTGCCGCGCTCCTCCCTCAAACGCTTGAAAAAGTCCTCGAACATAGGCAGGTCGCCGTATTTCCGGTGCAAAATGGCCTCCTCTCTGCGGTAGCGCATCTGCCGTCGTACCCATGCGACGCCGCAGCCGACGAGCACCAAGGCGCCGCCCGCCCAAAGCCACTCCCACATCGAACAGCACACCCCGATCGCCGAGAGACTTATGGCACGAAGGAGCTCTCGCTTCTCATTTACTCGTGACGAAGACGGAATCCTCTCATACGGGGAAAAGGCCTATAAAGAGGGGACGGCACTTAGGGTGGGGGCCTAAGTGCCGCGTGGGGTGAGCTAGACGAACGACCAGGAGTCCGGGGGGGATAATTTTTTCTCACAGGGTCGCTCGCCTGTCTGAGCCTAGTGTAGCAACGGGCCGCGAGGCGGTTCGGTGATCTACGTCACATTTGTACAAGATAGCGTCACTTCAGCCACTCGTCGAGATGGGCTCTCACGAACTCATCGTCGACGAGATGCGGATAGGCGGACGTGACGCGGGTGATCTCCTCGGCTTGGCCGGGTGAGAGCGTCTCGTTCGGGTTGAGGCACCAGATTCCCTCGAGCAGACCTTGCCGGCGCAGCACCTCGTGGACGCCCGCTATAGAGCCGCGGAACCCACCTTGCGGGTCAAAGATCGCTGCGTTCATGTCGGTTACCTGGGCGGCCAGAGTCAGCATCTCGTGAGGAATGCCTTCGCCTTTCTCCCTCACGGCCCGGACCTTTTCGAAGATCTCTACGGCGCTGCGCGTCCACACGGCCCAATGGCCTAGAAGCCCGCCCACGATGGACTTTTCGACCGGTTTGTTCCCTACCATGATGCGGTAGCGAGTCAGCAAGTCGACGACGATGTTGTCGTCGTTGCCCGTATACAGTGCGATGGCGTCCCGGCGGTCCGACTCACAGACGGCGCGTACCACATCAAAGGTTTGGTAACGGTTAAAAGGCGCAATTTTTATCGCCACGACGGAAGGCAGGTCGGCCAATGCACGCCAAAACGCGTAGTCGAGGACGCGTCCCCCCACTGACGGCTGGAGGTAGAAGCCAACGACGGGCAACACCTCGCCCACACGCCGCGTCCTTTCAATGAGTTCGTCGTTGCTCAGATGGCCTAAACCGCCGTTGCTGAGCAGTACCGCATGGTACCCGAGTTCCCTGGCTAGTTCCGCCTCGCGTACTGCCTGTTCCGTGGGGCCTACGGCTCCTGCGATCTTGATGAAGGGCTTGTCCAACTGGGCTTCGTCGATGACCTCGGCAGCGATGCGCAAGACCGGTTCGAGCAGATTCACCTCGGGACGGCGAATCTCGAACTGAGTCGTGTGGACGCCGACCGCGACGCCTCCTGCGCCGGCCGCGATGTAGTAACGGGTCAGGGCGCGCTGGCGTCGCTCATCCAGTTTCCGTTCCTTCGTCAGTGCCAGCGGATGGGCGGGAATGACGCATCCTTCCCGCAGTACGGACAGCCAATCTTCACTCCTCATCGGTCAGAACCTTCCCTCCCGCTCCTGAAAGTGCGTCGGTTTGTCGTAGGTGACGCCCCCCGCCGCTACCCAGTCCGCCGTCCACTCAATCATCTGATCGAGGGTGACTTTCGGATAGCCGAAGATCCTGTTCATCTTGGCTGCATCGCTCAAGAGCGCGGTGGCGCTTTCCTCCCCGCGGAAAACCGGCTCCTTTCCGAACAGCTCGCCGAATCGCAACGCCAGCTTGCGTATGGAGACGGTCTCGGGTCCCGTCACGTTGAGGATGGTGGGCGGTGTGCTGCAATGGTGCAGGGAGCGCAGCGCAATCTCGTTGGCGTCGCCCTGCCAAATCACGTTCACATGGCCCATCGTCAGGTCGATCGGGCGGCCTTCCCAAACCGCCTGTGCCACCTCGTTCAGGACGCCGTAGCGCATGTCGATCGCGTAGTTCAGCCGAAATATAAGGACCGGCGTGCCGTGCAGGTGGGAGAAGTACTCGAAGATGCGTTCCCGGCCGAGGCAGGACTGGGCATATTCCCCGACCGGGCCGACGGGAGACGATTCAGTCGCCCCTCCCCAGGCCACGGGAGTGAGTGGATAGACGTTACCGGTAGAAAACGCCACGATGCGCGAGCTGCGGAATTTGGCCGCCACTCTACCCGGCAGATAAGTGTTCATAGCCCAGCTCAAATGCTCCTGGCCTGTGGTGCCGAATTTACGTCCGGCAAGATAAATAATGTTGGCCACCTCGGGCAAGGCCGCCAGCTCGTCTTCATCGAGGAGATCTGCGGCGATGGTCTCGATGCCGGCGTCGTTGAGCTCCCGCACGAGCGCGGCGTCGGAAAAGCGGGAAACACCGATTACCCGTTTCTGCACGCCTGCCGCCTCGACGGCCCGCCGGGCCATCTTCGCCATGGTCGGACCCATCTTTCCCCCGACGCCGAGCAACATGATATCGCCGTCCAGCCGGGCCACATCGTCGATGAGCTCCGGCGAAGGTTCCGTCATGATGCGCTCCAGCTCTTCCACAGTGCGCATGGCGTTCGCTCCTATCCCCTATGATGTCCGGCGCAGGCGGCGGGAACGCCTTGCGCCACCTCCTTACGTTCTGGCCGGACGCGGGAAACTCCTCCGCTGCCGCGAAAGGGAATCTAGTTCAACAGCGCGGAATCGGTAGGAGGGCTGCTGGCGATCGGCAAGATCCCGACGGCCCAAGGCGCGGGCCGGACGACGGGCTGATCGGTAATATCGGCGGCACAGTGGGGACAGATCCAAAGCCCCTCGGCGCTGAGGCTGTAACTGACTTTGCAGCACTCGCGGCAATACTTTTTCACCATGGTGGGCACCTCCCGGCTCTTTCTATTCATACGCCGGTTGCAGCCCCCGGGTGACGTGACGGGAGCCGACGGGCGGTGAGAGGAGATTCCGACGCAGCGTGGAATATGACGCGGACGGAGAAAGGAGGGACAGGCAAATGGCGCAGTTTCGGGTCGGGCGCAGGCTCGTCCTCAGTCTGCTCGTCGGGCTCATCGTCTGCTTGTCCGCTGTCCAGACGGCCTTCGCCGAAACCGAGCAAGAAGGGCGCGTCTACCGTTTGGGCGACCGCATCCTGACGCTCGGCTCTTGGGGTGCCGACGTCTTCGAGCTGCAGCTCGAGTTGAACCGGGCCGGCTACGACGTAGTCGCCGACGGGCTTTTCGGACGCCAGACTCAGCTGGCAGTCTTGTCTTTGCAGGTGGCCAGTGGTCTGGAGCCCGATGGCATCGTCGGACCAGCCACTCTGGCGGCGCTGCGCTCGCAGTTTGGCACGATGGAGTACGTCGTTCAGCCAGGTGACTCCTTGTGGGTGATTGCCCGGCGCTTCGATACGACGATGGACGAAATCGTCGCCCTCAACCGGCTGACCACGTCCGTCTTACAAGTGGGTCAGCGTCTGCAAGTGCCCGCGCCGCGTACATACATCGTTCAGGAGGGCGACACCTTGAGCGCAATTGCAGTCCGGTTCCAGACGACGGTGCAAGCGCTCGCGGCCCTCAACGACATCCGCGATCCGAACCGCATCCGGGTCGGCATGGAGCTCCGCCTGCCCCGCTAAGCCGGAAGAAAGGCCGGGGACATCTCCCGCCATTTGGCAGTCCCGCTCAGCAGGTCGTCGATACTCTGCCTCAGTGCCGCAGCCTGCCGGCGCGGCACTGCGAGCTCCACCTCGACCGCGGTGCCGAAGCGGGGATCGCCGACCTTGATCTCTTCCGTCCGTAAATAGAACTCCAGCTTGCCCCAATGGGCGTAGTCGCATCGAAGCTGCCAGCGTTCGTGCAGCACGTACTCGACGACACCTGCGGCCGCAACGGCCTGGCTCGCGGTGCCCGCGTAGGCGCGCACGAGCCCCGCGGCCCCGAGCAACGTGCCGCCGAAGTAACGGGTGACGACGACGACCGTGTTGGTGAGTCCCTCCCGTTCGATTACCTCCAAGATAGGTCGTCCCGCCGTGCCGGAAGGCTCGCCGTCGTCGTTCATGCGGACGACCCGCCCCGGATAGCCCGTGATGTAGGCGTAGCAGTGATGGGTCGCCGTCGGGAATTCGGCCCGTACGGCGTCGATGAACGCCAACGCCGCCGACTCATCGGGTACGGGCGCGATGTCGCCGATGAAACGGCTCTTTTTTATTTCTACCTCAACCCGCGCCCTTTGGCGCACGGATGTGTAACGTTCGTCACCTGACAGCTCCATCGCCCCCTGCAAAAAGAGGAACACCGGCCCCGCCGGGCGAACCAGCAACTTTGAATCATCGACGGGGATGTGGTGCCATGGGACCGTGGATCATGTTCCTCTTCCTTAACGTAGCCATCCTATATTTCATCTACCTCGCGCTTGTGCGCCCTGAAGTGGTGGTAGGTTGGCTCGGCGCTCGCACAAAGGGCCGCTTGGACCGCCAGTTCCGCTACCGGGCCGTCGTGCGCTTCGTCGGCGCTGTGGCCTTGTGCACGCTCGCCGTGCTCAACTTCCTTTTCATCCGGTGGACTTAGGCGCGGCGGCACGGGTGCCAAGCGCACCCGCACTCCCGGCCTCACACCCAGGCCCGCACCGCGGCCTGCCGCAAGGCATCGATGGCTTCGGCCATGGGCACATCCGGGTCGTTTTGTCCGTACAGGGACACATAATCGATGTAACTGACGCGGTGTAATTCCCGCATTACACCTGCCACGATGGCTTCATCGGCACAACGCCACGCGGGGCTCGGCACCCGTACATGCTGTACGTACCCGTGCGCCTCGCGTAGAAGCTGCCTGGGATCGTCACCCAATAGGCCCGCTGCCTCTACGTCTAGAACAATTCCGATGCCGCGGCCGTCCAGCCTTTCGCACCAAGAGATAAGCGGCACATAAGAAGCCTGCAGCGCTGGATCGTTTCCGGTCCTGACGGTGAGCAGAAGCCGCGTGCCGCGCTGGAAAGCGAGTTCGCCGAGTCGCAGTACGGCACGGGTGGCTTCGTCGACGGTGTCCGGCTCTACCCGCACGGCTGCGGCCACGCCTTGCGCGCCCCTTGCCCGCGCCGCCCGGAACCAGCCGTCCCACATCTCCACGTCGACACGGTTCCCATCGCCCAACACGACGTGCGCGTCGAACAGACACGGCTTGAGCCCGGCGGGCAGTCCGGTTGCGGCCCGGCCAGCGGGCACCTCGACGCCACGCAAACCGAACTCGACCAGCTCTTCATCCGACAGGGAGGCCGGCTCCCTGAGCGAAAAGTGGATCGCCAACTTCATTGATCGCACCGCCTTTCCCGTCGTCTTGGGGCCCGCCGGTTGTGTCTTTGTTGCCCCCTATGCTATGCTGGGCTGAGAGAAGGAGGAGCTCGACGTGGAGCAGAATCAGCCCGTTATCTCAACCGAGCGAAGCTCTGAAGAACGGGTCCGGGCCATTTTAGACGAGCTGGCCGCGCTCTATCCGGACGCGCGCTGCGAGTTGAATCATTCCAGTCCCTTTGAACTCCTCGTAGCCACGATCCTTTCCGCGCAAAGCACCGATGCGCGGGTCAACATGGTGACGGAACGCCTGTTCCGCAAGTACAACACTCCGGAAGACTTCGCCTCCCTCCGGCCGGACGACTTGGCCGAAGAGATCAAGGAACTCGGGCTTTACCGCAACAAAGCGCGACATATCGTAGAGGCGGCGCGCCGCATCGTAGAAGAGCACGATGGCCGTGTTCCGTCCGAACGCGAGGCGCTGGAAGCCCTGCCGGGCGTCGGACGCAAGACGGCCAACGTCATATTATCGAATGCATTTGGAATACCCGCCCTCGCGGTGGACACCCATGTGTTTCGTGTCTCACGCCGCTTGGGCCTGGCCTCGGGAAAAACCCCCGAACAAGTGGAACGCGAGCTGATGAACCGCATCCCGCGCCGGGAGTGGACGATTACACATCACCGCCTCATCTACCACGGGCGCAGAATGTGCCATGCACGGCGTCCGGACTGTGCGTCATGCCCGCTGCGGCCGTACTGTGCGTACGCCGGCGGCAGCACAGCGGGCGATCCAGCCGAAGGCCTTAGCGCAGCGGGCGATTGATCCAGGCCCAGCGGTCAAGAGCCAGTGCCAGATTGGCCGCCCAAACCTCGGCCAACGCGATTTGGGTCGACTGGTTCAATGCCGCGTGCTTTTCGTCAACCTCTACGATCAGGTGGTCGGCAACGTAAATTTGAGGATCGCCCTTCTCGGGAACGACGATACGCACGGCACTGCCGTCCAAGGGCTGACCCGCTTCAAGGCCCGGGCGCAGCGCGTCGGCAAGCCGCTGCCAAATGAGCTCTCGATATTCGTAGATGGTCATGTCACCGACCGGCACGCGGACCCGCATGAAAACGATGCCCGTTCCCGGCACGTCGACCGCCAAGACCGTGGGAGCCATTTCAGTAGCAGGTTGAGCCGCCTCTTCGGCCATGGCGACGGCACCCAAACCAACGAAACACATTGCGATCAATAGCACAGTGATGGCCTTTCTCATGGTGCGGACCTCCTCGCAATCTGATCGGCTTCCATCTCAAGATTCGTTACCATTGGTGCATTTCCTCCCGTTCTCCGAAGCCGCTCGAGGCACGGTACTGGGCGATTGCCGCCGGCCAAGGCCAGCGCACACGCGCATGAAAACACGGAGCGGCTAGCCGCTCCGTGTTCGTACATGCACCCACAGCGCGTAAGGGTCTCGGTCTTCTTAGAGCCAGTTATCCCAAGGCGGAATGATCGGATCCGGACCTTCGGCGCCCAACGGGCGAACCGTGCCGGCGCCGGCTTCCCCGCCGAAAGCATCCACCACCTGTACGTCGGCCGACGAAAAGTCAGCCGCAACCGCACCGACCGACAGAGCGAGCAACAACACGATCGTCGCAACGAAGATTCTCGTCTTCACGGCTTTCCTCTCCCTTTCTCCTGTGCTGGTGAGTTAAAGCTCCAGATCTCCAAGTCCCGGTGCTTTGTGGAGCTCTGCGAAAAGCTCCACCAGCCCCTGATCGAACTTGCGACCGGCTTCTTTCGCCAGGTACTCCATCGCGCGTGGGTGCAGCCGATCATCCGGTTCACCGATTGTCGCTTGCCGTACGTACGCGTCTGCAATCGCCAAAATCCTCGCCGTGACCGGGATCTCGTCTCCGGCCAATCCGTCCGGATACCCCCTCCCGTCCACTCGCTCGTGCTGGTGACGGATGGCCTGCCTACACTCATCCGAAACCGCCACCATCCGCAACACCCGTTCCGTCAACACCAGACTGCGATCGTCGTCGCCCTCGCCTCTCGCCTCGCCGGCCAAAAAATCGCCGCCCAACGTGACGCCGACGTTTGCCAGACGGGCCGCTTGGCTGAGGCTCTCTCGGGAAGCAGCGGGCAGGCCGTAAGCGTCGGCTAGAATAAGGGCGTATTTCGTGACGAGTTCCGCCTTGCCCCGCAGCTCGGGATAGAGACCTTCCAAAGTGTCCATCAGACCGAGCAACGTCGTCAGATTCCGCAGAATCTCACGGTCTTGCCACTCGATGCCTACCCGAGACGTCGTAGTTCCGTGCCGCGCGTGGATGACGTCGTCGAGTTCACGGGTAACGGCCGCCCATTCCCGCCACTGGTTGAGCTGCCCGTAGTACGTGCTGGCCCGTTGCAAATACCCGATCGCCCCCTGCCTGTCCCCGGTACGGGCGGCGACGGAGCCGAAGACCCGGCACAGGCGGGCGACCTCCCGCTTGTCCATAAAAGCTACGTTTTCCCACAAGGTCTGCAGCGCATTCCGGCAATACCTGATGGCCGCCGGCAGATCGCCCCGGTGGTAGTACAGCCGGCCCAGCTCCGTCAACGTATAGACCGACCGCCCTACCTCGTTTAGCCGCTCCTTCATCGCCAGGGCCTGCTGCAAGAGCTTTTCACCTTGGTCGTAGTCGCCCGTTTCGATACAGATCAGGCCGAGGTTATTCAAGGCTCGACTGATGCCGTTCGCATCGCCGATGGCCTGGCAACGCTGCAGTGCGGCGTAATTGTGCCGGTACGCTTGTTCCCATTCGCCACGGGCTATGTACAGTTTGCCGAGTAACAGGTCGACTTCCCCGCGATACTCCGCGTCACCCTCCTGCTCCAACACCTGCCATACCTTCTGCGCGTAATAGAGCGATTCATCCACTACGCCCTTCATGTCGTAGGCCAACGCCAGATTGAAGAGCACCATCTTGCTGCGGTGCCTACCTACTGCGGCGCCGTGTTTTTCAATGAGCGAGAGGGCCTCCTCAAACTGCTTGAGCGCACGATCGGGCTCGTTCATATTGAGCCAGTTCACGCCCGACAGCAGCAGGACTTGGACTTGATCCCGATAAAGCCCCTTCGCCTTGACCAGCTCGTAAAGTTGGCTTAACACGTCGCGCGCCGCGAGCGGCAGTCCTCCGTGAGTTTTCACGAGGAAGAGACTGTAGCTTCGCATGCGCTCCAAATTCACGACAGTCTCCCCTTTAAGCAAAAGGCTCGTTCCAAGCCGAAGCAAGGGCATGCCAGGAACGAGCACTACGTCCTCATGCGGAGCGGCAACCAGACAGTCATAGCTGCGCGTGCGCGCGGCCTTAGACTCACGGCTTTGCGTCCCCGGCTTTCACCGGGTTTGCCCTTGACTTCTCCGTATTCAATTGAGTGCGCTCTTCGCGCGCAGAAGGATCACGCGTCATGAAGTTCGACCAAATGGCCCGGATTCCTGCTCAGTTTCGAAAAATTTCTTTAACGGACGAGGAATGCACACGGAATCAGAGAGCAGGCTCGTTCAGACGGCTCCCGGCGGCTGCTTACGCCGGGTCAGGTGCAGTATCCTGAAGGGGTATTCGTTTTCCGGACCCTTGTCGTACCGGGCGATCTCCTCCACGTCCCACTCGCCCACCAGCTCTGGAAAGCGCGTGTCTCCGTCCACGTGTGCGTCCACTTCCGTCATAAAAATTTCTTCGGCCAAGGGCATGAACGCTTCGTAAACGGACTCGCCGCCGATGACGAACGCGTCGCCGCCGGAAATCTGTAGTGCTTCAGCCGGGGAGCGCGCCACGAGCACGCCTTCCGCTCGAAAGGACGGATCGCGCGTCAAGACGATGTTTCGCCGGTCAGCCAACGGCCCGCCGATCGATTCGAAGGTCTTGCGGCCCATGATCACCGTGCTGCCTAGCGTCGTCCGGCGAAAGAACCGCATATCATCCCGCAGCCGCCATGGAATGCCTCCGCCCGCGCCGATGACGCCGTTGCGGCTGCGGGCGACGATCAGGCGGATCATACGCTCACCTCGCCTTTAATGTGAGGGTGTGGATCGTAGCCCTCGATCTCGATGTCCTCAAAGCGGAACCCGTCGATCGACTTGACGGCCGGATTCAGGCGCAAGCGAGGAAGGGGCCGCGGCTCGCGCGTCAGCTGCAGGCGCACTTGTTCGATATGGTTATTGTAGATATGGGCGTCGCCTAGCGTGTGTACGAATTCGCCGGGCTCAAGGCCCACTACCTGAGCAACCATCATGGTGAGCAAGGAGTAGCTAGCTATATTGAAAGGCAGGCCGATGAAATAGTCGGCGGAACGCTGGTAAAGCTGACATGAGAGCCTGCCTTCCGCCACGTAAAACTGGAAGAGGGCATGGCACGGACGAAGTGCCATTTGATCGAGTTCGCCGGCATTCCACGCACTCACAATGATGCCCCGGTCGTTCGGGTTCGTCTTCAGAAGGTCAATGGCTCGGCTGATCTGGTCGACGGTACGCAGCCTTCCTTGCGCGTCGAGGTATCGCCAACTGCGCCACTGAACTCCGTAGATGCGGCCGAGCTCCCCGTTTTCGTCGGCCCAGGGATCCCAAATACGTACGTTGTTTTGCCTCAGGTAGTCGATGTTGCTCTCGCCGCGCAAGAACCAAAGCAATTCGTAAATGATCGAACGCACGTGAAGCCGTTTTGTCGTAAGAAGCGGGAAGCCCTTCTGCCAGTCAAAGCGCATCTGGTACCCGAAGACGCTGATGGTTCCCGTGCCTGTCCGATCATCTTTCGGTACGCCGTTTTCCAATATGTGCCTGCCCAAGTCGAGGTATTGCTGCATCCAGGTCTCTCCTCCCTAGGCTCTATTCTCGCACACTTCAGCCCGGGGAAGAAGCCCTGCGCATGAGTGAAGTTTGCTGGGGACGCGATACCTGATTTCCGCCCCGGATCGGCAGCTAGGATGGCCGCCGTTGTCATCCGGTGCGGGATTGGGACCGGTTCCCTTGACTCGGTCCAAGCCGTGCCGGTACGTTGACACGTCCCTTGGGTATTGATATAATGCGCCGTGTTTAGCAAGACATCCGAGAGGGGCTAAGGGATTTGAGTCACTTCAACAGGTTGGACGACTTTTTCGAGGGCGGTTTCGACCCTGAGTCCGAGGGAGAAGGCGAGGAGCTCGAGGGGCTGGAACCGTTCACATTTAACATCTCGTTCCCCGAAGCACCCGACCAGGTCCGTCAGAACGTGAAGCTCGTTCAAGGACGACTGGTCGTCTCATTCGAATTCGTCTTTGACGACGTCGACCTTCTTGACAGTGGCGAAGACGATTAGCGCGCCCCGCAGCTCCGACGGTGGACCTGCCGGGGCGCTTTCACATTCATATGGAAACTACGGCGAGGCCCAAGCCACTCCGTCCGAGTCGATGAAGCCGGTCCGGGGCAGCGGCCAGTACCGGACGGCGGCACGTCCTACAATGAGCTCCCGCGGTATGGGTCCCACCCTCGGGCTGCGGCTGTCTTCAGAGTTGTTGCGGTTGTCGCCGAGGACGAAGTAGTGTCCTTCCGGCACTGTATAGGGCCCGAACTTGCCGAAGGTGGGCCCATTGATGTAGTCCTCCACGATCGGCTGGCCGTTTACGAATAGCATGCCCTGGGCGATGGCAATTACATCGCCCGGAAGGCCGACGACGCGCTTGATATAATACTGGCTCGGGTCCGCCGGATAGCGGAACACGATGATGTCACCGTAGGTCGGCTCGCGAAAGTAGTAGCTGACCTTGTCGATGAGCAGCCGTTCACCGGACTGCAGCGTCGGCTGCATGGAAGGGCCGTCGACGGTGAATGCACGTGCAACGAACAAAAGGATGACTATCGCGAGCGCGGCCGCCGTAAGAAACGTTTCCCCCAGCTCGCGGATGACGGACTTTTCCGCGGGCGCACGGCCGGCTATCGGCGATCGGTGCGGTGAGAGGCTCACTTGTGCCGCCTCCTGAAACCAAGTGGACTGAAATGGCTTCCCTGATGACCTCCCGAATGCTTTCCAATTCTTTAAAGACCGGGCCAATCCCTGCAAGAGATGGTATGACCGGCCGCGGGCGGGAGTCGCTCAGAAGCGCCACAGGCACCTGGAGGAGACCTCTTTGTAAAGCGGCACGACCCGGCGGAAAGTCTGCGGATCGCGTCGGGCAAGCGCGCTTTCGATTTCTTGGCGCAACGATATGCTGAGGAGCAGCAGGTCGATCTGCTCTTGAATGATCTCGCGTACCATAAACTCGAGGTACTCGCGGCCCAAAGTGCTCATGGGCAAGGCCGGATTGGGCTCGATGACCTCCTCGTACCAGTCGGGTATGGGACCCGCGAAGGAAAAGACGACATACAACCTTCCCTTAAACTCACGCAAAGTCCGGATGGCCTCCAACGGCTCGCTGATGCAAACCGTCCGGTCGCGCCGGGTGTGGCGGATGAGCCGTCCGTTGACGATGGTCACCTCTTCGCACTGGTGCGCTCCGAGCTCTAGTTCAAACCCCGTGCGCGGACTTCCGAGCTCGGAGATGAGCATGGTGTCGGGGAGAAAATCGCGATTGCGCACGAAAGTAAGGCGGCGCAAAAGATCCGGTTCCTCCAGCAAGAACTGCAACAGGAACTTGCTCATGGGATGTTTATGTGGCAAACGGCTGAATCGTCGTACCGCTTCGCGTTTGGCTTTCATGATCGTCACCCCGGGATCGTGAAAACCGTGGTTCCGGTGCACAAACAGGTTAGCCTTTAACTCACTTATATGTGACGTCCCTGCAGGTTCATGCCCTTTTCCCACCGGCTCGCCCGCAGGACGGTGGTTGCGTCTATTCTATAGGACAAAAGACGTTCGCTCCATAGTACTTTCGGCCCTTTTCTCCTCGTACCAAATGACGTGTCCCAGGGAGGTTTCTCTCCCTTCCACACGTGCCGCGCGCGTATGCCAGTTTTTTCAAGCTCCTCTCCCCTTGATCCCGAACGCCTGTGCGGTATAATATGGATTGCAAACCTCTGTTCGGGAACAGGTGTTCGCCATGCAGACCCGCATTCTCCATCTTGTCTGGCAGCCAAAGCAAACGACGACCGCCGCTTCCCTCTGGAACGACATCCTTTTGCAATGCGCGGCGCAATCGCCTTACGTCGAACCTTGTCATCCGTACGAAGCCTTTGTAGATCTGACGGACGCCTGCCGGGTCGAAAACCTCCTCTGCGCGCTGAACGCTCTGCAGAAAGAAGGTGAGTTCGGCACTTTCATCCTTTCACTGGCGCCGAACAAGTTCATCGCGCGCACGGTATCGCTGCTCGCCCTCGAGAATGCGCTGCCGCCGTCGCTCCATGTCCACCAAAGTGGGCTTGCTGTCTATACAGAAACCGCTCCCTCACAGGCAGAGGCACTTCTCGCTTCCCTTTCGGTGCGCTGCCTCTGGTGCATCGATCGGCATGTGCGCGAGCGCCTCGTCGCTTTGGGAATAACGAAAATCGGCGAATTGCGTCGCGTGCCGCTTCCGTGGCTCGTGCAGACTTTCGGCGCCGCAACGGGGCAAACCCTGTTCGCGCTGGCAAACGGTCGCGACGACTCGCCGGTACAGCCCCTCTACCCGCCGCGCACCGTCGAAGTATATTGGGATTTTCCGCCTGAGCAAACCGCTTACGACATGGTCGTCTTCGACCACGTATTGCGCAGTCTGACGCACAAGCTCGCTGGGCAACTGCATACACTCGGCTTGGCTTGTTCCTCTCTTTTGCTGCGTGTCGAGTCTCCCGCCGGTGTCGTAGGGCAGGCAGGTAGACTGGACGTTCCCTCTTGCACTTCCGAGGGCCTGGCGCCGCACGTTGAACGCCTCTTTCGAAAAATACCCCTAGACGATCGCCTTTACCGGCTACACCTTATTGCAGGCGACCTCAGCCTGCCCGAAAGCAAACAAACTAGTTTTATAAGCAGCCTCATGCCGCCGTCCGCCGCGCGGGTAGACAAGGTGTTAGCCGGGGTCCGGAAACGCTTCGGAGCACAAGCCATCCAGTGTGCAGGAACGCTCAAAAGGCCAAGGCGCGAGCAAATGCGGGCGCTCTGGCACGGTACGTCTTGAACAAGCCTGTGTACTGCGTTTCTTTTCCTGTTCTGCCGGATGGAAGGAGGAACCCCGTGTTTCCCCACTTGCACGTCCACTCACCTTTCTCGTTTCTTGACGGTGCCAGCAGTATCGAACGGCTTATTCAAACGGCACAAGAACAAGGAGCGAAGGTGCTCGCCCTCACCGATCACAACAGCGTCTCGGGAATGGCCCGCTTTGCCGCGGCCGCCCGCGTGGCGGGCATCACGCCCGTCGCCGGAGCCGAAGTCACTCTCGAAGACGGCTACCACCTCGTCCTCCTGGCCAAAGAACCGGCCGGATACGCCAACTTGTGCCGCCTCCTTACCGCCGCCTACGCCCACGGAGGCCGTGAGGACCCGCGCCTGCCCTACTCGGTGCTCCGCCGGTATCACGCAGGTCTTTTCGCCCTTTCGGGTTGCCGGCGCGGCAAAATTCCCTTCAGCATTCTGGAAGGCCGGGATAAGGAAGCTTTGGCCGCGGCCGAACAGCTCCTTTCCGTCTTTGGCAAGAGCAACTTCGCCCTTGAAATGGACGCGAGCGCGCTGCCCCGCGCCGAATATCTTAACCGGCGCTTGAATGATCTGGCCGAACATTTGCGCATTCCGATCGTCGCCACCGCCGACGTGCATTACGCTACAAAGGACGACTTTTACCTGCACGATCTGCTCACATGCGTCCGGACCGGGACCACCCTATCGGACGTCCATCCCGAAAGGCGACTGAACGCGGAAAACTACCTGCAGCCGCGCCGCGTCCTGGAACAGCGGTTGGCCGCTTATCCGCAGGCAATAAAAAACGCCTTTCGCATCGCGGAAATGTGCGCCGATGCGTTTCCGAACGGTCAACCCCAACTTCCCGAATTCCCGGTACCGTCCGGCCACACGCCCGCCGAGTACTTGCGCTACCTCACGTACCAAGGAGCTGAAAAGCGCTACGGCCGCATCACACGGGTCATTCGCGAACGCCTCGAGCACGAGCTGCATATTATTACCAAGCTCGGCGTTGAATCGTATTTTCTTATCGTATGGGATCTCGTGCGCTACGCCCGCCGGCGCGGCATCCGCCACGCAGGGCGCGGTTCGGCGGCCGATTCCGCCGTCGCCTACGCCCTGCACATCACCAATGTCGACGCCATAGAGCGCGGCTTGCTTTTCGAACGCTTTCTTAGCCTGGAACGCTCCCAGATGCCCGACATCGACGTCGACTTCGACGCCCGCTACCGCGACGAGATCGCCGATTACGTCTTCCGGCGCTACGGTGCCGAGCACGTCGCCTCGGTCTGCACGTTCAGCACCTATCGCGCCCGCTCTGCTTTGCGCGACCTGGGCAAAGCCATGGGTTTTTCCCCGGATGAACTCGATGCGCTGGCCAAATCCGTACCCCACATCCCCGCCGACGGCGTGCGCAAGGCCATTTCGCGCGTTCCCGAGCTGCGCGACAGCGGCCTGCCCTTTGAACGCTACGAAACGCTCTTTGCCTTTTGCGAGCAGGTGGCGGGTTTCCCCCGGCACATCGGCACTCACCTAGGGGGACTTGTGATCAGCAAAGATCCTATTACCACGCTCTCGCCCGTCCAGACGTCGGCCAAAGGCGCTGCCATCATCCAGTTCGACAAGGATGACATCGAAGCGCTGGGCCTTATCAAGATCGATTTGCTCTCCCTGCGCACCCTCTCTGCGCTCGAAGACGCGGTGGTCACCATCAACAGACAAAATGCGCGCCACGGCCGGCCCGCCGTCGATCCCGAAAACATTCCGCAAGGTGACGAAGCCACTTACGAGATGCTCCGCGCGGGCGAAACGATCGGCGTCTTCCAGCTCGAAAGCCCAGCCCAAAGGGGCCTGCAGACACGCTTGGAAGCCAATAAGATGGAAGATCTCGTCGCCAGCGTCGCGCTCATACGTCCTGGCCCCATCCAAGGCCAGATGGTCGAGCCGTTCCTGGCCCGCCGCAGCGGCTTGGAACCCGTCACCTACTTGCATCCGGCCCTGCGCCCGATCCTCGAAAAAACGTACGGCGTGGTGTTGTACCAGGAGCAGGTGATCGAAATCGCTACCGTTATCGCGGGGTTTACGGCAGGCGAAGCCGACAAATTGCGCAAGACAATGACACACTATCGCTCAGAACGGGAAATGGAGCGCATCGGCGAACACTTCATCGCCCGCGCCATGGGCCGTGGCATCGACCGTCAAACCGCCGAGACGATCTTCTCGTACATCCGCGGGTACGCCGGGTACGGTTTCTGCGAAGCCCACGCGGCCGCCTTCGCCGACACGGCTTACAAAACGGCTTATCTTATACGCCATTACCCCGAGCACTTCTACGCGGCTATTTTGAACCACTACCCCATGGGCTTTTACCCTCCCAACACCATTTGCCTTGCGGCCAGAAGGCGCGGGGTCACCATTTTACCGCCCGACATCAACGCGAGTGAAGACGTATGCACCGCAGCCGACGGCAAGATCCGCATCGGCCTCAAGTTCGTCCGTACCATGGAATCAGCCGTCTTGGAGCAAATTTTGGCGGACCGCCGGCGGGGCGGCCCCTACACGTCTTTACCGAACTTCCTAAGCCGCGTCCGCATCCCTAAAGACACCTTGGAACAGCTCATCTTGGGCGGTTGCTTCGACACCTTCTCGCCCAACCGACGGGCACTCCTCTGGCAAGTACAGGCTTACCTGGGCTGGTACGCTCCCCAAGGTGCCAGAAGGCAGCAAGGCCCCGGCCGTCCCGTGCAAAGCAGCCTGGTCCAGGTGGGTCTGCAGGTCAGGGAAGACTCCGGCACGCCGATCGACGACTTCCCGCCCTACGAGCGCCATGTATACGAGTACGCGGCCCTCGGCTTCAACCCGGGAGAGCACTTCATGAGCCATTTTCGCAAGCACCTTCTCGCCTGCGGCGCGGACGACACTCGCAGCATACGCAGGCGCCCCCGCGGGAAGTGGGCGAAGATCGCAGGGCTTGTGATCCGCCCCCACAAACCGCCGACGAAAAGCGGACGGACCGTCGTCTACTTTTCTCTGGAAGACGAGTTCGGACAAGTCGACGTCACAGCTTTCGAAAACATTTACCAAAAGTACGGCCGGCTCATCTACCACGCGCCGCTCCTTTGGGTCGAAGGTCCCGTAGAATGGCGCGGCAGGGGCGTCAGCGTCATCGCGCGACGCATCGCGGCCTTCCGTTCACCGACCTGACCCTTCAGCCCATGTACGAACCGCCGTTGATGCAAAGCATCTGCCCCGTCATATGGTCCGACAAGTCCGAAGCCAGGAACAGCACTCCCTTTGCGATGTCCTCCACGTCGGCAAGCCGCCCCAACGGGATGCTTTCCACGAGACGCCGCCGCGCCTCGAGATCGTGCAAGCCGAACCGTTCGATCACATCCTGAGTCAGCGTGAACCCGGGGAGGAGCGCGTTGACCTGCACGTAAGGGGCCAACTCCAAAGCGAGGCACTTCGTCAGCGCCAAGACGCCGGCCTTCGCAGCGCAGTAGTTCGCGCCCTTCATCCTTCCCCGCAAGGCCGAAGCCGCCGACACGTTGACGATCTTGCCCCGCCTTCTGGCCATCATCCCCCGGGCCACGACTTGCGAACAGAGGAAGGTGCCCCGCAAGTTGACGTCGATCACCCGGTCCCACGCTTCATCGCTCATTTCGGCAAGAGGCACGTCGACCGCTATCCCCGCGTTATTCATCAGAAAGTCGATGCGACCGAAGGCACTCTCCACCCGGGCGACCATCCCTTCGACCTCGCTCCGCACCGAGACGTCGGCCTGTACCGCCATCGCCTTTCCGCCCCACGACCGAATCTCCTCGACCACGTCCTCGGCTTCCTTGCGAGAACGGGAGTAGTTTACGGCCACGGCCATGCCATGGCGCGCGAGGCACCGGGCCACCCCGCGTCCGATGCCCCTGCTCGCGCCCGTGATCAGACCGACCTGCCCCGCAAGAGAGATCATGCACATCTGCCCCTTCCAACGCCGTACTGCCTCATCCTTATGCGGCGATGTCCGCGGACTTGCTCCCCTCCCCGTTGCAAGCGGCGGTCCGGCTGTGATGTATCGCACATTACTTTGTGGTCCAACCGGCTGCACCGCCTTCCGGAGCGTGCCACAATGAAAGTGCACGACGTTCCCGCAGACCGCACACGGAAAAAACTGTCCCGAGGGAGGAATGGCCGATGCATCCTTGGCCCGAGTTGACCCGGCGCATCGAGCTCGACAACCGCGGACTTGAGCCCCCGGAGCCGATGGTGCGCATCTTGACCGCCCTGAAACATTTAGGGGACGGCGAGTACATTTTGGCCCACAACGATCGTGAGCCCATGTTTCTCTATCCACGGCTCGACGAGATGGGTTACGTGTACCGGGCCGAGCTGCAGGAGGACGGTTCTTGCCTCATTGCCATCCGCAAACCTCATGGCGGGGAGACAAGACCGTGAACTTGCCCGGACTGGACGTAGAAAGCAGACCCCGGCCGGCGGTGCCGTCCCTGTACATCCAGACGGGCCTGCTTTTTCTCATCGGCGCGGCCGCGGTAATCGCTCTGCACCCTGGAGCGCTCATGGCCTCGCCCCGCCACAACCCGGTGACGCTCGTGGTCACCCACATGCTGGTTCTGGGCTTCGGCACGCTCATCACCTTCGGGGCCCTCGAGCAAATGGTACCGGTCATCACAGGGCGCAAGGTCACCTCGGAACGCTACAGCCGCACGGCTTATGCCCTGTTTGTTCCCGGACTCCTGCTGCAGCTCGCGGGCTTTGCCGCGTGGCAGCCCTATCTGATCGCGGCCGGCGGAACCCTCATCACCTTGGGTACGGCGCTCTTTACGCTGCCTTACGTTCCGACCCTGTGGGAGCGCCTGCGGAGCGACTTGACTGCTCCGTTCATCTTCTCGTCCCTCATCTACGTCAATTTGACCGTGTTCCTGGGTGTCGCGTCGGCCGTGCAGCTCAAAACCCTCTGGTGGCCGTGGCTGTTTTGGCACGGGCTGCCCTTCCACCTCATACTGGGAGGCCTCGGCTGGTTCACGCAGATTATCATCGGGGTGTCCTACAAGCTCATTCCTATGTTCATTACTACGACCGGCGCCGGTGATCTCCATGTGCGGCGCGTCTGCGCCTCGTTCAACATAGGCCTTCTGCTTGCCCTGCTCTCGGCCGCAGGCAGCTGGACGGCCGGCGCCGCGGCAGGGCTGACCGTGGTAGGTGTGACATGTGCCGTGTACGCTTGGGATGTGCGCGGGATGGTCAAACGACGCATCCGCCGGCGCATCGGGGCGGGAATGAAGCAAAGCCTGGTCGCCGTGTTGTACTTGATCCTTGCGGCTGCTCTGTCCGCCCTGCTCCTGGCCCGGGCCCTGCCCATAGACGGCCTGTCCGCAGACCGGTGGGTCGTCGTCGCCGGCCTGCTCTTCGCCTGCGGCTGGGTGGGGAGCGTGATCCTTGGCATGCTGTCCAAAATCGTGCCCATGCTCGTCTGGCTCGATCTGTTTGCCGGCCGCGTGGGTGAGCGGGATACGCCTACCATAGCCCAGTTGATCGACGAACGAGCCGTCGGGTTGGGAGGAATCGGCTACCACGCAGGTCTTCTTACCCTTGCCGTCGCTTTCGCCGCGGGACACCCGGTCGCTGCCACATGGGCGGCCGCATTGTTTCTCCTCGGCGTGGTCGTCCTGGCCGGCACGCTGATCGGAGTCTGGTCGGCGCGCTGAGACCGGTCTTCACGTATCGAGGCTGGGTGGCATGAACGTACTCGCATTACCGGACTAGGAGGAAGGAAATGTGGAAGCGCGTTTGGATACCGTGCGGGAGGCGCTGCGCAGCGTCGTCGATCCCGAGCTGCATTTGAACATCGTCGACTTGGGGCTGATTTACAGCATTAAAGAGTCCGCCCCGGGAAAAGTGCACATCACGATGACGCTCACGACTCCGGGCTGCCCCGTCGGTTCGGCGATCCTGCAGGCCGTCGAGCGAGTCGTGGAGCAGCTGCCCGGCATCGAGGAAGTCGACGTCGAGCTGACCTTTGAACCGCGCTGGACACCGGAGTTCATCACAGACGAAGGCCGCCGCTTCCTGAACATGCTGTGAGGTCGGAGCGGAAGTGCAAAGCGGTCACCCCGATCGAACGTCTCCTGAATCAACGTTCTTGGAGGTGATAAGAATGACAGAGCCCATTGTATTGGATGTGCGGGAAGATCTGCGCCGAGGACGCGAGCCCTTTCACAAGATCATGGCAGCCGTCGACGCTCTGGCGCCCGGTCAGGAGCTCATTCTCCTCTGTTCGCTCGAACCCCGCCCTTTGTATAAAGTGCTGGGCGCGAAGGGCTTTTCTCACCGCACAGAGGAAAGCGACGACGGGGACTGGAAGGTCACGTTTTTCCGGCCGGAGTAGAACGCTCAGCGCATCAAAGTCCGCAACAAGTTGCCGGTGGCGACCAGGGCGCCGAGGCTCATCAGCACCGCATACCCTGTGACGTTGAACCCGAAAGGCGCGACCGCCAAGAGCCCGATCAAACCGGCATTATAAAGCGCAAGTCCGAGCCAGGCCGCGCCCTCGTGCACCATGTGACGAAAAGAGGGGACGCCTGGCTCGTCCGTTCGGTGCCAGTATTTATTGTGCCAGACGAAAAAGGGCAGGATGCGGTGAAGGTATCCTAGAATGGCGCAGCTGAGCCACCCGAAAAGACCGGCCAGACCCAACCACGCTACGAACCGGCCGTTTGCGCCCAGCCACGGAAAGGCGATAGCCCCCGCCGCGACCGCAGCTCCATACAGGTGGGACAGCCGCACGTAGGTGACCATCGGATGCATCCGGACAGTCGGCCTGGGGGCAAAAACGGCCCGGGTGTCCCATAAAAAGAGAAGGACCGACGCCGCGACCACGACGCGGCCCGCCTGCGCAAGCCAAGGAAGGCCCGCACCGCCGCCGAAGGCTAAGGCCCCGATTCCCGCGTGGAGCATCACGACGACGGGCCGGTCGAAGTTGGGAGCGAACTTCTTCGGCGTCAGACCGAAAAAGGGCAAAAGGTGGTACGAGATGCCCAGAACGAGCATGGCGAACCAGCCCACGAGCCCCGCCGCGGTGTGAGCGGCAAAGGCAGCTTGCCATCCGGATCCCAGCCAATTCGCAGCAAGGTTGACGGCGAGCGCGGCGCCGAGGAGCACCGTCACGGCCAGGTAGAAAAGGGCACTCTTTACGAAGGGCCGGATGCGCGACGCCGCTGGACTGCCGCCCGGAGCCATCGTGCGGACCACATTGACCAGGGCCGTCCCGACCGCCAGGAGCACGAGAAGGCTGCCGAGCACGAGGAGAACCGGGGCAAAGCGCACCATCCCCCACACCAGACAGGCGACTCCTATGCCGAAGCCGTAGGCACCGGCCGCGGCCAGGTGTTCACTGTAAAGCCCCGTACCGAAGACGACGGGAGCCATCTGCTGCAGCGAGCCGAGCGCTACGCTGACGCCCCACCCGAGCACCGTCGCGTGCACCACGCCCAGGATGAGCGGATGCCGGTACAGCCCCGACTCGTACGGAACGGCGGCGAAGGGTAAGAGCACCGCGACCCCCGCAAAGGCTAGGAGCCCGAACGCAAAGTAAGGGCCTAATGCGAACAGGGGGACGAGATTGTCGCGGGTGACCCGGATGCCCACTTACGCCTCACTCCACGATTGCAAGATGAGGGGCTTGAGCACGATGATGCGGGAACCCTCGATCCGCAAGACTCCCTCCCGCTGAAACTGCTGCAAAAGGCGGGTGGCCGTCTCGCGTGAGGCCCCGATCCAACTGCCCAGCTCTTGCCGCGTCAACGACAAATCGACCTCGATGCCCTCCTCGGTGGCCCGGCCGTGGCGCTCGCACAGATCGAGGATGCGGCGGGCCAAGCGGGCCGCCACGTTCTGCAGCGACATCCGCGTAATCTCCTCCTGCGACTCGCGCATCCGTTGGGCCAAGAGTCGCAGCATGCGCATGAGGATGTCGGGATTCGCCAGGGCGATGCGCTCGAAGTCGGAAAACTGGATTTGAGCGAGTTCGGAATCTTCCAACACCTCGGCGTTCGCCGGGTACGGACCGCCGTCGAGGAACGGAACGACGGCTACGGGTTCGCCGTCTCCGAGGAGGTGTAAAATCTGCTCCCGCCCGTCGGCGGCCAACCGATACACTTTCACCCTGCCCGTGTAGATGAAAAACAGCGCCCGGCTCGGCTCGCCTTCCACGAAGAGGATTTGTCCCTTGCGGTAGCGCGCCGTGACGACGACGGGCTCGAGAAGTCTTCTCTGCTCGTCCGACAGCCCGGAGAAAAAGGGAATGCGGCGCAAGACGTACTGTGCACGCTCCATGGGGCCCTCCTGTACCGGTGCGGGATGTTTCCAGTCTACCAGATCGACGGGCCCGAAACCACTGTGACAGGCATCGGTAGGCAGGTGCCGCGGGGCGGACGCGCGTGTGTGATCCGGATCACAGCGCGGTGAGAGAATTCGCATCGTTGCCTACGCCGGCGGTCACTGATCCTGCGCCGTGCCTTTGATACGCTGGAACGGGAAGACGAAGCAGGAGGAAACAATCGCTCGCGGGCCCCGGGAGGTGCGTTGTATGGAACGTTTCGGTCGCAACACCGTTTGGCTCACCTTGGTCATAGCAGGCCTCATACTAATCGTCGGACTGCTTGACCGCGGAGCGGGCACACACAGCGCGCCTACCGGTTCTCAGGCCGCAGTGCCCGCGGGCGATGAAATCGTAGTAGAACTGGCGATGATGCGATTCGAACCGAGCCGCATACAAGTTCCCCCCGGCACCACCATTCGCTTCGTCAATCGCGACCCCATGTTGCACAACGTAGTGCATGCGCGGCCGGACACCCTCGGCAAAGGGCCTGAAAAGTTCCGCTCGCCGCAGCTCGGTCCGGGAGACAGCTGGACCCTCACCCTGACGGTGGAGGGCGTGTACGATATTCTGTGCGACATCGCGGGCCACTTCCTCGCCGGCATGGTCGGCCAAATTGTGGTGACCCAGGATACGGCTGCCCGGGAGGCCGAGCCCGCCGGAACCGCCGGGCAGCCCGTCGCCCGCGATCCCCGGGACCTGCCCGGCCCCATTGATCGGGATGAGCCCACGGTCGTTCGTTTCGACCTGCGTACCGTGGAAGTGGAAGGCCAGCTCGCGGAAGGCATCACTTTCACCTACTGGACGTACAACGGTACCGTGCCCGGTCCCCTGCTGCGCGTGCGCCAGGGCGATACGGTCGAGCTGTACCTTACGAATGATGCGTCGAGCACCCAACCCCATTCGATCGATCTGCACGCCGTCACGGGTCCCGGAGGCGGCGCCGCCGTGACACAGGTCGCCCCCGGCGAGACGAAGGCTTTCCGCTTCAAGGCCCTGCATCCCGGCGTCTACGTATACCATTGCGCGACGCCGCACATCCCGACCCACATCGCCATGGGCATGTACGGGCTAATCGTCGTCGAGCCGCCCGAGGGACTTGTGCCCGTCGACCACGAGTTTTACGTGATGCAGGGCGAAGTCTACGCCGATCTGCGCCCCGGTTCCCAAGGCCACGCTGCGCACGATCCGGCGGCGATGTGGGATGAGCGACCGAATTTCGTCGTGTTCAACGGCCAGTTCCAAGCTCTCACCGGAGACCGCGCCATGCGGGTCAACGTCGGCGACACGGTGCGCATCTTCTTCGGTGTCGGTGGGCCGAACTTGCCGTCGTCGCTGCACTTGATCGGTGAAGTATTCGACCGGCTCCATCCGGAAGGCGCGGCAGAACCCGCAACCCACGTACAGACCACGCTCGTACCCGCCGGCGGCGCCACGTGGGTTGAGTTCACCGTCGACGTTCCGGGAACCTACACGCTCGTCGACCACTCGCTCAGCCGGGCCGTCGACAAGGGAGCCTTGGCCACGATAGAGGCCGTAGGCCCCGGCGCACCGGACATTTTCGCCGCGCTCGACGACTGAACAGCACTTCGGACGGACGGGCCTTCGGAGCACCGGCAGGAAACAGGTCCAGCGCACAAGAATAACAGGTGGGACGGGCCCGTCAGGTCGGCCTGCAGCTTGAGGAGGTACGCCCCCGTCCGATGAGTTTGCAACGTGTGTCCGTGCACCGTCCCGTCGCGCTCTCCATGTGCGTTCTCGCCGCCTTGGTCATCGGCCTGATCTCCCTTGATCGCATCGGCATCGATCTTTTGCCCAATTTGGAGTATCCTACGCTGGCCGTTGTGACCGTTTACCCGAATGCGGATGCCGAGAGCGTCGAAAGCGACGTCACGCTGCCTATTGAACGCACTTTATCGACCGTATCGGGACTGCGGCAGCTTGAGTCGCTGAGCATGGAGAACGCGTCGCTCGTCATGGCCACCTTCGAGTGGGGCACCGACTTAGGCGACGCCTTCGAGGAAATCAACTCGCTGCTCAGCGTGGCGAGCCTTCTGCTTCCATCCGATGTCCAGCGCCCGATCGTCGTCAAGCTCGATCCGTCCCAAGTGCCCGTTCTCAATATCGCGGTGACCGGCGAGACGGACCTTGTTGCGTTGACGGGCCGCGTAGAAAGGGAAATCGTGCCGGTCATCGAGCGCGTTCCTGGCGTCGCCCAAGTCAGTGTAGCCGGCGGCGCGTACCCGCAGATCAGCGTCTACTACGACACCCAGGCACTCCGGGAAAGGGCGCGGCTCAATCCCCTGGATATCCAGGCGATGCTGCAATACCAAAACGCCGTCGTACCCGCGGGTACACTTGAGGTACGTCCGGAAGAACTGGGCCTTGAGGCGGGTGACGTACGCCGGTTCCCGCTGCGCGTCGGTGCCAACTTGGAAAGCATCGACGACCTGCGCAGCCTCGTCATCTCCGTCGAACAGCCCGCGACGGGAGGCGACGCGTTCGGCCTGTCGGCGCTGCTTCCGCCCGACGTCATCCGCCTCGGCGATGTGGCGCAGATCGTCGAAGAAGTGCGGCGCGTGGAAGGGCACACGCGGGTCAACGGCGAGCCGGCCGTTGTCCTGCGCGTGCTGAAAGAGAGCGAAGCGAACACCGTCGAAGTCTCCCGGGGGGTCCTCGCGGCGGTCGCTGCCTTGACCGGGCAACTTGCGGGCGATCTAACCCTTGAGATCGTCACCGACCAGGCGCAATTCATCAACGAGTCCATCGACAATTTGTCCTGGAGCGCCCTTGTCGGTGCCGTCCTCGCCGTCCTGGTCCTCACCCTTTTCCTGCGTTCGTGGCGCGATATCGTCGTCATCGCGGTGGCGATCCCGCTGGCGTTTGCCGTCGCCGTCACCTTGCTTCATTTCGGCGGTTACACCCTCAACTTGATGACCCTGGGCGGACTGGCCATTGCCGTAGGAATGCTCGTCGACAATGCGATCGTCGTGCTCGAGAACATTTTCCGCTTGCGGGGCCTTGGCCTGTCGCCTAAGGAGGCGGCCGTCCAGGGGGCGAGCGAGATGGCGCCGGCGATCGTCGCGTCGACGCTTACGACGGTAGCCGTATTCGTCCCGCTTATCTTCATGCGCAGTTTAGCCGGGTATCTGTTCAAGGAGTTGTCCCTGGCCGTCGTCTGCGCGCTGGCGGCGTCGCTGCTCGTTGCTCTCACCGTCGTTCCGATGCTAGCGGCCTACCTCCCCGATCGGTCGAGGAGCACCGCGCGGGCAGCCACTTCCCGGCCGGCGGAGGGCGTCCATCAAGGGATCGCAGATCGGTTGACCCCCCACTACGCCCGGGCGATTCGGAAGGTGCTCCGTCGTCCTTGGCTTGGGGTCGTGATCGCGGGCGCCTTCACCATAAGCCTGGTGTTCCTCCCCAGGCTCCTCGACGTCGGTTTCGTGCCCGAGATGGACGGCAGCCTCGTGACAATCGACATTCAGCTCCCGCCGGGCACGCCCCTGCACACCACGGACAAGGTCGTGCGCGACGTCGAAGCCTATCTGGAAGCCCTGCCCGAAGTCGCTCTGCTGTCGGTGCAGGTGGGAAACCAAGGCGGCACGGATTATCTCAGCATCGTACAGGAGATGCCGGTCAACCAGGCCCGGGTTCACGCGCTCCTTGTCCCGCCCGGCGAGCGCTCTCGCTCGTCCCATGAACTGGCCCGGATCATCGGCAGCGAACTGCCCCTGCCCCCGGAGGCCGCCGTGCGGATCAGCGCCGACCGGGCCGTCGATGCACTCGGCGATGATTTCGCGAGCGGGCTGACGCTGGAGATCCTCGGCCCGGAATGGGATGTACTCCAGTCCGTCGCGGGCCGCATCGCCGAAGAGCTGAGACGGACCCCCGGCTTCGTCAACGTCACTTCCACCGCAGAAGATGTGAACCAAGTGCTCTTTTTTGAAGTAGATAGGGTGCAGGCCGGAAGAGCGTTGCTGCCGGCCGGGCAGGTCGGCCTGACGGTCCGCCTGGCGCTGACGGGTCTTCAAGCGACTACGCTGCACGTCGACGGGCGGTCGGTGCCGGTAGTCATCAAGCCCAGTCCGAGCGAGACCGAAAATCTGGAGGCCTTGCAGTCGCTGCGGGTGTGGAATTTGCAAAGCGACGCGACAGGCATCCCGCAGGCGGCCCGCTTCGAAGCGATCACCACGGCGGACGCCCCGGTCATCACCGATGCGCCGAGAACCATTCGGCACCTCGATCGACAACGGGTCGCGACGGTGAAAGCCCAGCTCGACGGCGTTGACCTCGGCAAGGCGCGGCGGCTGGCCGAGCAGATCGTGGCTGCTACGGATCTTCCAGCAGGTTACGAGGTGCGAATGGCAGGAATTCATAGGACGCTGGATGAATCAATTAAGGAGTTGGTTCTTGCGCTAGGGCTTGCGGTGCTGTTCGTGTACATGGTGATGGCAGCCCAGTTCGAGTCCTTGCGGTATCCGGGCATCATCATGATTACCGTGCCCCTGTCGGCGGCGGGAGGCTTCTTCGCCTTGTGGTTGACCGGCCAGCAGCTGAACGTACCGGCCTTCCTCGGACTCCTCCTGCTCGTCGGCATTGCGGTGAACAACGGCATCGTTCTGGTCGACACGATCGGCCGCTTCCGGCGTTCGTTGCCCCTGGAAGAGGCGATCGTCGAAGCGTGCCGCGTGCGGCTCCGGCCCATTTTGATGACCGCGCTGACAACGATTCTGGGGCTGGTTCCGCTCGCCCTCGGGTGGGGAGAAGGCACCGAAATTCAGGTTCCCTTGGCCCTGGCAGCGCTGGGCGGGTTGATCTCGGGAACGCTACTCACCCTTTTTGTGGTGCCGGCCTTTTACCGGCTCTTCTCTGGCACCATTGAGACGCCCGCACGGGCCGATTGATCCCGGCGGTCGAAAGCAGGAGGAAACACGAGTTCGTTTCGCGCCTTTTGGCAGAGAAGCATCATGTTCTTCAGAGAGTGAGCGGAATAAGGGGGATCCTACATGGCTAGAGCAGTACGTCGTCAAACGCCCGCACAGAGGCTTGCTACCTTGTTCGGGGCAACCTTGCTGATTCTGATCTTGGCGCTATTAGTGGTCTCGTTCGTACAGGGAAACCGCCGGACGGTTTCCGACAGCCCGATGCAGCGTCTGATCTCGGCACCCACGGCTGACCTCTTCTACGTATATGAGACAGCGAGGGTTGAGGACGGGGTCATGTACGTGACGGGCCAGTTCGTCGGTGTGCCCAATGTCACGCCCGAAACCGCCGAGGAATGGCAAGAGCACACGAAAAAGGTCGCCGAGGTCATCGTGAAGGAGCTCAAGGGTCTTCCTACCGTTTCGGCTCTCTCGCTGAAGCAATACCACCGGGGCGAACTCGTGGGCGAGATTACACTCCCCGTGAAGTAGAAGCTGTTTCGGGGCCCCACGCTGCGGCGTGGGGCCTTTCTTTGCCTGTCTGCATTTCCAGTCGCTCGCGCCGTTGCCGGGTGGCGCGCACGGACCACCCCTGGCACAGCGCTGCCGCGTGCCTGCCTCGCCGGTGCGCCTGGCCGGCACGAAAAGGGGCCGCCCCCGCATACCACGCAGGGATGGCCCCTCATTGCCGTCGTATCCGTAATCTTGCCTCGCGCCCTGCGGCGTGTTACCGCTTCGAGAACTGAGGCGCCCGGCGGGCCTTCTTCAGACCGTACTTCTTCCGCTCCTTCATACGCGGATCGCGGGTGAGATAGCCGGCCTTCTTCAGTACGGGCCGCAGCTCGGGATCGGCCTCCACAAGCGCACGCGCGATGCCGTGCCGGATCGCGCCGGCTTGTCCGCTCAAGCCGCCGCCGTACACGTTGACCAGCACGTCGAAACGGTCCTCAACGCCGGCCGTCTTGAGCGGCGCGCGAACCCGCATCTCGAGGATCGGACGGCCCAAGTACTCACTGATGGGCTTTCCGTTGATGATGATCTTGCCGTCGCCGGGGACTAACCGAACCCGTGCCACGGAGCACTTGCGGCGGCCGGTTCCCCAGTACATGTATTCTGGAGCTGCAGTAGCCAAAGGGCAGCCAACCTCCTCCTAAAATTACGCGTTGATCTCCAACACTTCGGGCTGCTGAGCCTCGTGCGGATGGGTGTCTCCGCGGTACACCTTCAGCTTACGAATTTGCCTGCGCCCCAGCCGGTTGTGGGGGAGCATGCCCCATACCGCAAGCTCGATTAGGCGCTCGGGCCGCCGCTCCAGCATCTCTTGCGCCGTAGTCCTCCGGAGCCCGCCCGCATACCCGGAGTGCCGGTAATACATCTTCTGTTGCAGCTTGCGCCCAGTGAGCCGGACCTTGTCTGCGTTGATCACAATGACGTAATCGCCGGTGTCAACGTGCGGCGTAAAGGTGGGCTTATGCTTTCCGCGCAGGATGGCTGCGACCTGGCTGGCCAAGCGTCCAAGGGTCTTGCCTGTCGCGTCAACCACGTACCACTTCTTGTCCAGGTCTTCCTTCTTCGCCTGGAAAGTTCGTTGCCTCACCGTGTTTCCCCCTGTCTGTCGTGGACAAAAGCGTTCAAAGGTGCGCCGAAGGCGGATGAATACAAAGAACCGGACGGACGTCCGGCGAACTGCCAACAACCATTCTAACCTACTCCGTCATTTGCTGTCAACCTGTAGATGCCGACTCCTCCGGGTTTTCAAGCCCGCCGCCGTCCGGATAGGCGACCGCCATTAACGTCAATCCGTGGGGCGGAGCGGTGCTGCCCAACTCCTCGCGCCGGCCGGACGCCAAAGCCTTCGGTACGCACTCGGCGCTGCGCCGGCCCAAGCCGACTTCGAGGAGGGTACCCGCCATGATGCGCACCATGTTGTAAAGAAACCCCGAACCCTCAATCTCGAAGTGGACAAGGTCGTTCTCACGCCAGACGTCGGCTCTGTACATGCGGCGCACGGTGCTTTTGCTGCCTCCCCCGGTTGAACGGAAGGCAGCAAAGTCGTGCTCGCCGACGAAGTGCCGCGCCGCGCGGCGCATTTTCTCTACGTCGACGGGACGCGGCACGAACAGTGCGTAGCGGTGCCAAAAGGGGGACGGTGTCGCACGCACGAGCCACGTATAGCGGTACGTCTTGCTCAAGGCCCAGTACCGTGCATGAAAGTCTCCAGGCACTTCTGCGGCCTCGCGCACTTTGATGTCCCACGGCAGTTGCGTATTGACGGCAGCGGGAAAGCGCTCGACCGGAATGCGCGACCGGGTGTGAAAGTTCACCACCTGGCCGCGGGCGTGCACCCCCGCGTCGGTGCGGCCTGCTCCGATCACCTGCACGGGTTCTTGGCAAGTCCGGGCGAGTGCCTCTTGCAGCACGCTTTGTATGGTCGGACGGTCAGGCCGGCCCTGATCTTGAAAGCCGCAGTAGCCGGTACCGTCGTATTCCACTACCAACTTGATGTTGCGGGTCACGAAGCCCTCCCTCCAATGCGGTTGGCCAGCACAATGACAACGGCCGAGCACACAAGCGCCGCAAAGACCAGGATGTCCCGCACATGCCAGGACTCCGTCCGCGGCCGCCATGGCGCGCCGTCGGCGTATCCTCGGAGGACTAAAGCGTCTCCGAGCCGCTCGGCTCTGCGGAGTACAGCGGTGCTCAAGGGCACGACCAGCGTGACGACGCGAGACCACACTCCCCGGACACCGCGCAAAAACTGCACTCCCCGCATCGTTTGGGCCCGCGTGATGCGCGCTGCCTCCTCAGTGAGCCTAGGAAACATGGCCATGGCCACAAGGGTGCCCGCGAGAAGCGTTCCGAGGGGCAGACCGACGCGCTCGAGAGGCCGCAAGAGCGCGGAAAACGCTTCCATCATCCGGCTGAGGCCCGCCGCACGGCCCACCCAGAGCAAGGCGGCAACCGTCAAGAACATCCGCAGTCCAGCGAAGGCGCCCGTTCCGAACAGGCCCCTAGGTCCCGCGGCGGCAACTCCCCCGCCGCCGAAAACGGCGGCGATCAGCATAAACGGCAATAAGGCCAGGAACGCTCCCTTGACTGTACGCCACGGCGTCTTGGTCAGGGCCAATAGGGTGAGGACAACGGCCCCGGCCGCCGCAAGGCCCGACCAACGGGTTACCGAGACGACGCTGAGGGCAAGGACAGACGCGCCGAGGACGAGAGAGCGCGCATCGGTCCGGTTTCCGGGGGCTTCGCTGCGCTCTGAGGCCGAAACTGCAGGAGCTTCCCTTCGCACCTCCTCGCCGCTTTCGTCGTCGCTTTCCAGGCTCCAGACGGCGGTCTCGTGTTGCGTCGTTACCTTGCCGTCTTCAAGCCGGACTACCCGGGATGCGGCCCCGTAGAGCAGGTCGTGATCGTGCGTCGTGAACAATACCCCAGCCCCGTCCTTCTCTACGAGCTCGCGCAGTAGGCGGGCCACTATGGCGGCGGAAGGCCGGTCGAGACCGGCTGTCGGCTCGTCGAGCAAGTACAGCCGCGGCCGCTGTGCGAGGCACGCGGCCAGGGCCACTTTGCGCCTTTCCCCTCCTGAAAGGGCAAACGGCGATCGATCAAGAAACTCGGGCCCTAATCCGACCGCCCCAAGGGCCCCTTCGATGCGCTCCCGCCACTCTGCCTGCGGAATGCCGAGGCAACGCAGACCGAAGGTAAGCTCCTCCTTCACCGTCGCCGCGAAGAGCTGGGCCTCCGGCTGCTGCATCGCCAGTCCGACGCCAGGCAGCAACGCCCGCACCGCCTTGGCCCGGGCCGCCCGCATTCTCCGGCCTCTGCCGGCGGGCGGAATGGGCGTGCCCAGCACCGTAAGCCGACCGCCGCCGTGCGGTTCGAGCCCCGCCGCCACTTGGAGTAAGGTGCTTTTTCCGGCACCCGAACGTCCGCCCAAGGCAACGGCCTCTCCCTCGTAAACCGCCAAGTCCACACCGGTTAAGACCGGCCGGGCACTGGCCGGATAGCGAAAAGCCAACGCCTCCATGCGCAATACTGCCGGCGTATTGCCGCCCCGCTGCCGCCGCAGTCGCCAGGCACCGGGTACCCCTTGCGGCGTCGCCTGCGGCCGTCCGATGCCCCACTCGTCGAGCCGGTCGCCGAGTTCCCACAGGCGGCGCGGCGGGCCGTCGAAGACAAGCCGTCCTTTCCCGAGCACTACCACTCGGTCGGCCTGCGCCGCCTCTTCAGGACTGTGTGTGATCCAAAGGCAACCCGCCCCGGCTGAACGCAAGTACTCGCCGACCACGCATGCCGTCAGACGCGCGGAAAGGGGGTCGGCGAAGGCATTTGGCTCGTCCAGGACCAGCAGGTCGGGATGGCGAGCCAGCGCCCCGGCCAGCGCAATCCGCTGCAGCTCCCCGCCCGAGAGGGCGCTCGTAGGCGAATCTAAGGCATGGAGCATGTCTACCCGGCTGAGCCATTGGCGAATGCGCAAGGCCACCTCGTCCTCGGATAAGCCGAGAGGCGCAAGGGCCAGACGCAGGTCGTCGCCGACCGTCAGCCCTACCACGTGATGTTCAGGGTGCTGTGACAAGTAACCGATGCGCAAAGGCGGCGGTGTCCGCAGCCGCCCCGAGGCCGGGGAGACCAGGCCTACGGCAAGGTACGCCAGCGTCGATTTGCCCGACCCGTTCGCGCCCATCACGGCGACCCATTCTCCGGGTTCCACGCGCAAGGACAGTGCGTCCAAAGCGCGCAGCTCACCGCCGCGGGGCCCCGGATAGGTGACCGTGACATCCTCGAAGGAAAGGAGGGGCGAGAAACGAGGCATATTCACCCTGCTCCGTCCGTAGATAATGAAAGCGCAGAGTTGCCCCTGCGCCCGACAGATCGTAGAACGCCCTCACGAAGGGCTACACCAGCTCAATCTGGGCAATCGGCGCCGCGTCGCCGCGCCGCACGCCGACCCGCAAAATCCGCGTGTATCCGCCCTGCCTCTCGGCGTACTTCGGCGCCACCTCTTCAAAAAGGTGCTTTACCGCGGCAGGATTGTTCAAAACCGCCGCCGCCTGGCGCCGCGCGGCCAGATCCCCTTGCTTGCCCAAGGTGATCAGCTTTTCCGCTACGGGCCGAATGGCTTTGGCGCGGGTTTCGGTGGTCCGGATGCGCCCATTGAGGATCAGAGCAGCCACTTGATTGCGGATCAAGGACTTTCTGTGCCCGTGAGTGCTTGCCAGACGTGACTTCTTCACTGCTAAGCGCCCCCCTTTCCAGCGTCAGTCGTCCGACTCGCGCAAGGAGAGGTTGAGCGCGGCCAACTTCTCCTTCACTTCCTGCAACGACTTCTTGCCGAGATTCCGCACTTTCATCATGTCTTCTTCCGTCTTGCGTGTCAGTTCCGCGACCGTATTGATTCCAGCCCGCTTCAGGCAGTTGTAGGAGCGGACGGACAGGTCGAGCTCCTCGATGGTCATCTCCAGGAGGCGATCCTTCTCTTCCTCTTCCTTCTCCACCATGATCTCCACATCTTCCGGCAGATCGGTCAAGGAGACGAAAAGGCGCAAATGCTCGATCAGGATCTTCGCCGACAGACTGACCGCTTCATCGGGCGCGATGCTGCCGTCGGTGACTACCTCCAGGATCAGACGGTCGTAGTCCGTCTGCTGGCCGACACGCGTATCCTCGATCTCGTAGTTGACCCGCCTGACCGGAGTAAAGATCGAGTCGATGGCAATCACGCCGATCGGCTGATCAGGCGTCTTGTTCCGCTCGGCCGACACATAGCCCCGTCCCCGCTTGAAGGTGAGCTCCATCTCCAACTTGGCGCCCTTCTCCAAGGTGGCAATATGAAGATCAGGGTTGAGGATCTCGACGTCCGCCGGAACTTCGATGTCAGCGGCCGTTACCGGTCCCTCGCGCTCAACCGAAAGGCGCCCAACGACGACCTCATCGGTGTGCATTTTGACGATAAGCTCCTTCAAGTTGAGCACGATGTCGGTGGTATCCTCAGCAACGCCCGGAATCGTAGAAAACTCATGGAGCACACCGTCGATACGGATCGAAGTGACCGCCGCGCCGGGTAAGGACGACAGCAAAATCCGCCGCAGCGAGTTCCCCAATGTGATGCCGTAACCGCGCTCGAGGGGCTCTACGACGAACTTGCCGTATACGCCGTCCATCTCTACGGTCTCGATTCTGGGCTTTTCGATTTCGATCATCTAAGCCAACACCCTCCTTGTCGGGTCGGTTGGTCGGCACGCAGCGCAAAATTATCTTGAATAGTGCTCGACAATGAGGTGCTCCTGGATGTTGAGGTCTATCTGGTCCCGCCGTGGTAGTGCGATGACACGACCCGTTAACGTCTCTGGATTCATTTCGAGCCACTCGGGAACCTGAGTGCTCGCAGCCTCGGCCTGCTCACGGAGCCCGGGCAAGTTCCGGCTCTTCTCGCGGACCGCAATCTCGTCGCCAGCCCTTACCGCGTACGACGGGATGCTGACCTTTCTTCCGTTAACCGCGATATGACCGTGCCTGACGAGCTGACGGGCAGCCGCACGACTCGGAGCCCAGCCAAGGCGGTAGACGATGTTGTCCAGGCGTGCCTCCAGCATGATGAGCAAGTTCTCGCCCGTTACGCCTTTTGCACGCGCCGCATTCTCATAGTATCGCTCAAATTGACGCTCCAAAACCCCGTAAATCCGACGGAGCTTCTGCTTTTCGCGCAGGTGCAGACCGTATTCGGAAGGCCTGCGCATTCGCCCTTGACCGTGCTGACCAGGAGGATACGGCCTCTTCTCGAAGGGGCACTTCTCGCTCATGCACTTGGCGCCCTTCAAGAACAGCTTCTCGCCCTCACGCCGGCAAAGTCGGCATACAGGGCCCGTATACCTTGCCATGTAGCTTCAAACACCTCCGAAACAATTACCTACACCCGACGGCGCTTCGGCGGCCGGCATCCGTTGTGCGGGATGGGGGTCACGTCTTTGATCAAAACTACTTCCAGCCCCGCTGCCTGCAGTGAGCGAATGGCTGCCTCGCGTCCTGCACCGGGTCCTTTCACGTAGACTTCTACCTCGCGCATACCGTGCTCCATGGCTGTCCGTGCAGCCTGCTCGGCAGCCATGCCGGCGGCAAACGGCGTTCCCTTGCGGGAGCCCTTGAAACCTTGCGTACCGGCGCTCGCCCAGGAGATGACGTTCCCTTGGCGATCGGTAATGCTCACGATGGTGTTATTGAAAGTCGAGCGGATATGGGCAATCCCACTCGGAATGTTTTTCCGCTCCCTACGGCGGGGTCTTGTTCCCCTTCGCGGACGTGCCACGTGCATGCCTCCTTCTTTGGTTGCCACACGCTGTCTGCTGCGCGTGTGCTATACGGTCATCTGGCGCAACGACATAGCGCCACAATCGTCACCAGCCGGCTACTTCTTCTTCCCGCCGATCGCCCGCCGCGGTCCTTTACGGGTACGGGCGTTCGTCCGCGTCCTCTGCCCCCGCGTAGGCAGGCCTCGGCGGTGGCGCAATCCGCGGTAGCTGCCGATATCGATCAACCGGCGGATGTTCATCTGTACCTCGCGCCGCAGATCACCTTCTACCACGTAATTCTTCTCAATCTCCTCACGCAGCCGGTTCGCCTCGTCCTCCGTGAGGTCGCGCACCCGCGTGTCCGGATTGACACCCGTCGCTTCGAGCACCTTTTTCGCCCGCGACCGGCCGATGCCGTAGATATATGTCAACGCGATCTCGACCCGCTTTTCACGGGGCAGATCTACACCTGCAATACGCGCCATCTAACGCTCCACCTCCTGTCTTCAGCCTTGCCTTTGCTTGTGCTTCGGGTCTTCACAGATCACCATCACGCGCCCTTTGCGACGAATCACCTTGCACTTGTCGCACATGGGCTTCACGGACGGTCTTACCTTCATGGCCCACAAACCTCCATTCCTACTTCTTGCGGTAAACGATTCGCCCGCGGCTCAGATCATAGGGGGAAAGCTCTACCGTCACTCGGTCACCCGGAATGATACGGATAAAATGCATGCGCATCTTCCCGGAGATGTGAGCCAAAACGACGTGGCCGTTGTCGAGTTCGACGCGAAACATGGCGTTCGGGAGGGGCTCAATGACCGTCCCTTCAACTTCGATTACGTCTTGCTTACCCAGTGTCATCGTCCTCCTCACCGTCATGATTGAAGGAATCCGCAATCTCCTGTAGAGCCTGCCTCAGCTCTGCGTCCGCACCTTTATGTCCTGCGTCCGGGCTCAACGGAATACCAGTGAGAACCTGGTCGTAGACGAGCAAATGCTTCGGGTTCTTTCGCTTCGGACGCGCGATCGGCCTGCGCTCTCCGTCCGCCACGTACAAGAAACCCTCTTTGTCCTGATCGATGACCACGTACCACCGATGCCGGTCCCGGCCGCGTACGGATCGCACCACCTGGCCCTTCTCGACCTCCCGGCCCCGGGCCAAGCCCATAGCAGTGACACGCCTGTCTCCGTCACTCGTCTCGGCAGCCTCAGAGCGCATAACCATCCCCTCGTCAATCCTCGAGCGTCGTCACTATTAGCGGACCGTCCGACGTGATGGCGACCGAGTGCTCAAAATGGGCCGACAGCCCGGCGTCACGCGTCACAACGGTCCAGCCGTCCTCGAGCACGACGACTTCGGGACCTTTCATGTTGACCATCGGCTCGATAGCCAAGGTCATACCTTGCCGCAGCCTCGGCCCCCGCCCGGGAGGACCGAAGTTGGGTACCTGGGGCGCCTCGTGCATCGCCCGGCCCACGCCGTGCCCCACGAACTCCCGCACCACCGAAAAACCAGCCGCCTCGACGTGGGTTTGGATGGCATGGGATATGTCGGAAAGCCGTCCCCCGGGCACCGCTTTCTCAATCCCCTTGTACAGCGCCTCCTCGGTCACTTGCAAGAGACGCCGGGCCTCGTCCGAGATCTCTCCTACGGGCAGCGTACGTGCCATATCGGCGAAATAACCGTCAAGGCTCGCCCCAATGTCGATGCCCACGATGTCTCCCTCGACCAGGCGGCGCGGCCCGGGAATTCCGTGCACCACCTCTTCGTTGACCGAGGTGCAGATATTCTTCGGATATCCTTCGTAACCGAGGAAGGCTCCCTTGACCCCTTGTTCCTCAAAAAACCGGGCTACTTTTTCGTCGAGCTCCTCGGTGGTGATTCCGGGGACGATCGATTCCTCCACAAGACGGTGCGCTTGAGCCACGATCCGGCCGATGCGGCGCATCTTCTCAATCTCAGCTGCAGTCTTGACGACGATCATCTATAGAGCACCACTCGATTCCAGTTCATCGCGCACCCGCGTCAGCGAATCGACCATTTCGCGAAAGACTTCCTCGATACTTTGCTCACCGTTCACCGTGATCAGACGCCCGCGCTCCTCATAATAGGATATCACAGGTTGCGTCTGCACCAAATACACGGCAAGCCTCTCACGGGCGGTTTCTTCCGTATCGTCCTCCCGCTGGGTGAGCGTTGCGTTGCAGACTTGGCACCTACTGCGCTCCGCGCACGCCGGATACCTGCGAAAGTACGTCGCCCCGCATTCGGGACATACCCAGCGATGCGCAATGCGCATTACGGCTTCTTCGTCGGAGATCCTGATTTCTACGGCGGCGTCCAGCTCGTGACCCGTTGAGTGCAGCGCTGCGTCCAACGCCCGGGCTTGGGCCACCGTGCGGGGAAAGCCGTCCAGGATATACCCGTTCCTGCAGTCGCCCCGGGTCAATCGTTCCTCGACGATCCGTATCGCCACGTCGTCCGGCACCAGATGTCCCCGGTCGATAAAGCGCTTGGCGAGCGCACCCAGGGCGCTGCCGCTGCGTATCGCATCCCGAAACATACTCCCCGTCGAAATATGGGGAATGCCGAAATGCTCGGCCAACAGCGCCCCTTGCGTTCCCTTTCCCGCACCCGGTCGACCTAGCATCGTGAGCCGCATACTTTCGCTCGCCTCGCTTTGCCGTCCCTCAGGGCCTACTTTAGGAACCCTTCGTAGTGCCGCATCAACAGCTGTGCCTCGATCTGACGCATCGTATCGAGGGCGACACCGACCATGATGATGATCCCGGTCCCGCCGAAGTACAAGAACTGGGTCGGCATCCGGGTCACGGCAGCCAAGACGTACGGCGACAGGGCGATAAGTGCCAAGAAGATCCCGCCGGCCAACGTGATCCGTGTCAACACCTTGTCAAGGTACTCGGCAGTGGGCCGTCCGGGCCGTAGCCCCGGGATAAAGCCTCCGTTCTTCTTCAGGTTGTTTGCTACCTCGGCCGGGTTGAACGTCACGGCCGTGTAGAAGTACGTGAAGAAGACGATCAAAACCGTGTACAGGATAAAGTAGCCGGTAGTCCCATGACCGATCCAACGCTCGATGGCCGCCAGTGAAGGCGCAAACTGGGCGATGGTCAGCGGAAACACCAGCAGCGACGACGCGAAGATAACGGGAATCACACCCGCCTGATTGACCTTCAGCGGAAGGTGCGTCGTGCCGCCGCCCATCATGCGCCGGCCAACCACGCGCCGGGCGTACTGGACCGGAATGCGCCTCTGTCCCTCCTGCACCATGACCACGCCGGCCACGATGAACACGCTCAACACGAGCCACAGGATCAGGCTGATCGGACTGACGCCGCCTTGGCCTACCGCACGCACCGCCTGATAGAGACCCGGAGGAAACTCGGCGACGATACCCGTGAAGATGATGAGCGAGACACCGTTGCCAATACCCTTCTCCGTTATCTTCTCGCCTAGCCACATCAGGAAGACCGAACCTGCGGTCAAGCTGACTACGATCACCGTGATGTGGAAGAACGTCTCATTTACGAGCACACCCCAGGTACGTGCCAACATCGTCGTCGCAAGGCCCTGGATGAGGCCGAGCAGTACCGTACCGTACCGGGTATACTGCTGGATCTTCTTACGGCCTTCGACACCTTCTTTCTGCAGCTCCTCAAGGCGCGGGATCACGATCGTGAGCAGCTGCAGAATAATGGACGCCGTAATGTACGGTCCTACGCCTAAGGCGAAGACGGCGAATCGGCTGAGGGCACCGCCCGCAAACATGTCAAGAAAACCGAACACCGTGCCCTCTTCGACGCGGAGCGCCTCGGACAGTGCCGCCGCATCGACGCCCGGGACGGGAATGTGCGACCCCAACCTAAAGACGAGCAGCAGCGCGGCAGTGTAAAGGATCTTCCTCCGCAGGTCTCCAATGCGCATCGCATTGCGGAAGGCGCTCAGCACGTCAAATCACCTCTGCCTTTCCTCCGGCTGCCTCGATCTTTTCAGCGGCCGCCTTGCTGAAGGCGTGAGCCTGAACGGTCAAGGCAGTGGTGAGCTCACCGTCGCCGAGGATCTTTACGCCGTCGCGTATCTGACGGATAAGACCCGACTCCAACAGGACCTCGGGCGTGACCACGCTGCCCGCTTCAAACCGGGCCAGATCGCTGACATTGACGATCGAGTACACCTTAGCAAAACGTGCGTTGTTGAATCCTCTCTTCGGCAGACGCCGTTGAAGCGGCATCTGTCCGCCCTCGAAATAAGGACCGGGTTTGCCGCCACTGCGCGCGAGCTGCCCTTTCTGACCGCGTCCTGCCGTCTTGCCGAGCCCGGACCCGATCCCGCGCCCTAACCGCTTCCGTTCACGCCGCGCACCGGGGGCAGCTTTCACATCGTGTAGCTGCAACTCGATTACCCCCTTGTCAACCCCATGGTTATGCCTCTTCGACCTTCACCAGATGCCGGACCTTGTAAATCATCCCGCGAATGCTCGGATTGTCTTCCTTGATGACCGACGCGTTGAGCCTGCGCAGTCCGAGGGCCCGGATCGTGTCCTTCTGGTCTCTGGGAAAGCCGATTGCGCTCTTCACCCATGTAATCTTCAGCTTCGAGCTCATACCGACCGTGCCCCCTACAGAATCTCTTCCACGCTCTTGCCCCGGATTGCCGCAACCTCTTCCGCGGTGCGCAACGACTTCAACCCTTCGATGGTCGCTTTCACGACGTTCATCGGGTTCGAAGAGCCCAGCGATTTGGTCAGCACGTCGCGCACGCCGGCGCATTCCAGCACGGCGCGCATCGGCCCGCCCGCAATCACTCCGGTACCTTCGGATGCAGGCCGCATGATGACCCTCGCGCCGGCATACCGGGCCGTCACTTCGTGGGGAATCGTCGTTCCGACGATCGGAACCTTGATCATATTCTTTTTGGCCTTGTCGATACCTTTTCTAATAGCGTCTGCGACCTCTTTCGCCTTCCCGGTAGCCGCGCCGACGTGGCCTTGCCCGTCGCCGACTACGACCAGAGCGGAAAAACTGCGGTTACGGCCGCCCTTGACGGTCTTTGAGACCGGATTGATGCTGACGACCCTCTCTTCGAGCTCGCCCAGGGCCGCAGCGTCAATGCGTTCACTCGCCACGCAAATCCCTCCAGCCTAAAATTCTAGCCCAGCTTCACGCGCGCCCTCGGCTAGGGCCTTCACCCGGCCGTGATACAGGTTGCCTCCGCGGTCGAACACCACGCGGGTGATTCCCTTCTCTCGCGCACGCTCGCCGATGAGCTTGCCGACATACTTAGCAGCCTCGATATTGCCGGTGCTCTTGAGCGCCTTGCGGACCTCGGGTTCCACGGTGGAAGCCGAGACGAGGGTGTGTCCCGCCAGGTCGTCGATAACCTGAGCGTAAATGTGGTGAAGGCTGCGGAAGACAGCGAGCCTGGGCCGCTGCGGCGTGCCGAACACCTTCTTGCGTATTCTCAAATGGCGACGCTTGCGCGCCTCTTTCCTACTGGCAATCGCCATAGGTCCCCGTCCTCCTCCTGCTACTTACCGGCCTTGCCGGCCTTGCGCCTGACGTACTCGCCCTCATAGCGAATTCCTTTGCCAAGGTACGGCTCGGGCTTGCGCACGGCGCGGATTTCGGCTGCGAGCTGCCCGACCTTTTCCTTATCGATGCCGCGCACCGTGATGCGGGTCGGTGCGGGAACCTCAATCTCCATACCGGGCGGCGTGTCGAATTCCACCGGGTGCGAAAAGCCCATGGAGAGCACCAGCTTGTTCCCCTGCTTGGCGGCTCTGTAGCCGACGCCGTGAATCTCGAGGCGCTTCTCGAAGCCCTGCGTCACACCCTGCACCATATTGGCGATCAGCGTGCGGGTGAGGCCATGGAGCGAGCGGTGCTTCTTTTCATCCGAAGGACGGTTGACGACGACTCGCCCGTCCTCGATATTCACCTGCATCTCGGGATGGAGCTTGCGCTCGAGGGTACCCTTGGGTCCCTTCACACGAATGGTGTTGCCCTCGAGCTGCACCTCCATGCCGGACGGTATTTCGATCGGGATCTTACCAATTCTAGACATTCGGCTTCACTCCATCATTCGGCTTACCAAACGTAGCAAATGACCTCGCCGCCGACGCCCTCTTTCCTCGCCTGTCGATCGCTCATAACGCCCTTCGACGTGGAGAGCACGGCTACACCCAGACCACCCAGTACCTTGGGGATCTCGTCTTTCTTGGCGTACACCCGCAGGCCCGGCTTCGAAATCCGGCGGATGCCGCTGATCACCCGAGTCTGGCCGGGACCCTGCTTCAAGTAGATGCGGAGGGTGGCTTTATTACCGTCCTGGATCACCTTGTAATCCCGGATGTATCCCTCTTCCTTAAATATCCGAGCCAGCTCGACCTTCATCTTCGACGAAGGTACATCGACTTGCTCGTGGTTCACCGCGCTGGCGTTCCGAATGCGCGTGAGCATGTCGGCAATTGGATCCGTCATCACCATGTCCTAAAAGTCCACCCCTTTCATCCATGACCCCCTGCGAGCTACCAGGACGCCTTCGTCACCCCGGGGATCTCACCGCGGTGCGCCAAGGTCCTGAAGCAAACGCGGCACATATCAAACCGACGCATATATGCCCGCGGCCGGCCACAGATGCGGCAGCGGTTTACATGGCGGGTAGAATATTTCGGCTCCCGCCTGGCGCGTACGATCTTCGACTTGCTGGCCAAAGGGCCCACCTCTCTTTAGTTATCGCATGGCAAAAACTTACGCAGCACGGAACGGCATGCCGAGCGCTTTCAACAGCTCGAATGCCTCTTCGTCCGTCTTCGCCGTCGTCACGATCGTAACGTCCATCCCGCGAATTTGCGAAACCTTGTCGTAGCTGATTTCGGGGAAGATCAGCTGTTCCCTCAGGCCGAGAGAGTAGTTGCCCCGGCCGTCGAAGGACTGCGGCGACACACCGCGAAAATCGCGGATGCGAGGCAGGCTGACGTTGATCAGCTTGTCGAGGAAGTCGTACATCCGCTGGCCCCGCAGTGTCACCTTGCAGCCGATCGGGTTGCCTTCGCGAATCCTGAAGTTCGCAACCGACTTGCGCGCCCGGGTGATCATCGGCCGCTGGCCGGTAATCATGGCGAGGTCTTCCATGGCCGAATCGAGCGCCTTGCTGTCGTGCGCTCCTTCGCCGACCCCCATGTTCACTACGACCTTAACAAGTCGCGGGACTTGATTTACGTTCTTGTATCCAAAGCGTTCACGCAGTGCGGGAACGACCTCGTTAATGTAGCGTTCCTTCAACCGAGACACGGCCGCCAAGCCCCCTAATCGATGCTCTTGCCGCAACGGCGGCAAACTCGGCGCAGGGCCCCTTCTTCACTCCGCTCGCGCTTCGCCCGAGTGGGCTTATCGCAGGAGGGGCACACGAGCGCCACTTTGGAAGTGTGGATCGGCCCTGGCTGCTCGACCACGCCACCTTGTGGATTTTGCCGCGTCGGGCGGGTGTGGCGCTTGATGATGTTGATGCCGTCGACGATGACCCGGCTCTCTCGCGGCCTAACTTCCAATACCCGGCCGGTCCTGCCTTTGTCGACGCCCCAGAGCACCTGGACCAGATCGCCTTTCTTGACATGAACTTTCGCCATCGGCCTTTACGACCTCCTAAGGACTTCGCCAAGCGTCCCTCGCGACCGCCCAAGACGATCGCCGGCACGGCCTGGCCCATCCCCTCTTCCTTGCACCGCCCCGTTGCCGAAGCGACGGCTTAGATCACTTCCGGGGCAAGTGAGATGATGCGCATAAAGTCCTTCTCTCGCAGCTCTCTGGGGACGGGCCCGAAGATGCGCGTGCCGCGCGGCGCTTTCTGCTCGTTAATGATTACGGCAGCGTTGTCGTCAAACCGGATGTAGGAGCCGTCCGGACGCCGATGCGCCTTCTTGCAACGGACGACGACCGCCCTTACGACGTCGCCCTTCTTGACGACTCCGCCGGGAGCTGCCTCTTTCACCGTGGCCACGATGATGTCTCCCACGCCGGCGTACTTGCGGTTCGATCCTCCCAGCACCGAAATGCAGAGAAGCTCCTTTGCCCCCGAGTTGTCGGCCACTTTGAGCCTTGACTCCTTTTGAATCATCGGAAGCGTCCTCCCTTTCTACTCGGCTCTCTGAAGAATCTCGACCACACGCCAGCGCTTATCCTTCGAGAGTGGCCGCGTCTCCATGATGCGAACGCGGTCTCCGACGCGGCACTGGTTTTGCTCGTCGTGCACCTTGTACTTCTTCGTCCGGCGCACTCTCTTGCCGTAAAGCTTGTGCCTGACGATCCGCTCGACCGCCACGACACACGTCTTATCCATCTTATCCGAAACGACGACCCCCACACGCGTCTTGCGTATATTGCGGGTCTGCGGTTGCTCAGACATGTTCGCCCAGCCTCCTTACCTTACGCCCTCTGCAGGCCGAGTTCACGCTCTCGCATGATGGTCTTCACCCGGGCGATGTCTTTACGCACCTCACGGATGCGCATCGGATTGTCGAGCTGACCGGTTGCTGCCTGGAAACGGAGATTGAACAGTTCTTCCTTCAGGTCAGCAAGCTTCCGCTCCAGTTCGGCGCTGCTCAAATCGCGAAAAGCTTTCGCCTTCATTACGAGTCACCACCCGCGAGATCTTGCCTCACAACGATCTTCGTGGCGATCGGAAGCTTGTGTGAGGCCAAGCGCAAGGCCTCCCGCGCCACCTCTTCCCGCACGCCGGCCAGTTCAAACATGATCCGACCGGGCTTGACGACAGCCACTCAGTACTCGGGAGCGCCCTTACCCGAACCCATGCGCACCTCGGCGGGCTTCTTGGTCACGGGCTTGTCGGGAAAGATCTTGATCCAAACCTTTCCGCCACGGCGAATGTGACGCGTCATCGCCACACGGGCCGCCTCGATCTGCCGGTTGGTAATCCAGCCGGGCTCCAGGGCCTGCAATCCGTAGTCACCAAAGGTGAGCTGATTTCCTCGCAGGGCCTTTCCGGTTCTACGGCCTCGGTGCACGCGGCGGTACTTGACACGCTTCGGTATCAGCACGGCCTACTCCACTCCTTGCTCGGCAGCTTCCTTCTGCTTCTTTTCGGGAAGCACTTCGCCCTTATAAATCCATACCTTGACGCCGATCTGCCCGTACGTCGTCTTTGCCTCGGCGAAGCCGTAGTCGATGTCGGCCCGCAGGGTGTGCAGCGGGACGCTTCCCTCCGGCGTCCACTCGGTCCGCGCGATCTCCGCCCCGCCCAGTCGACCGGAGACCCGGATCTTCACGCCGAGGGCTCCGGCGCGCATGGTGCGCTGTTGGGCCTGGCGCATCGCCCGCCGGAACGAGACCCTGCGCTGCAACTGGAAGGCGATGTTCTCCGCAACCAGCTGCGCGTCGAGCTCGGGCACCTTGATCTCCACGATGTTGATCTGCACCTGCTTACCGGTCATCGCCTCGAGCTCTCTACGCACCCTGTCGACCTCTTGACCGCCCTTGCCGATGACCATGCCCGGCCGCGCCGTGTGGATGATCACCTTCACGCGGTTGGCCGCCCGCTCCAGCTCGATGGTGGAGACACCGGCCGTGAAGAACCTCTGCTTAATGTAGTGGCGAATGAGCAGGTCCTCGTGGAGAAGATCGGCATATTCCTTCTTGTTGGCGTACCAGCGACCTTTCCAGTCTTTGATTACGCCCAAACGAAATCCGTAAGGGTGTACTTTCTGACCCAAGTCATTTCCTCCCTCTCTCCTTACTCCCGCTCCGCCAAAACCACCGTAATGTGGCTGGTCCGTTTACGGATCCGGTCGGCCATGCCGCGTGCCCTGGGACGGATCCGCTTCCAGGTGGGACCTTCGTCGACGTAGATCTTCGCGATGTACAGGTCGTCACGGTTCATATCGAAGTTGTTCTCGGCGTTGGCCGCAGCTGACTCGACCACTTTGTAGACCGGCGTTGCGGCCTTGTTCGGCATGAACCGCAAGATGTTCAGTGCCTCTCCCACAGGCTTGCCGCGCACCAAATCGACGACTTGGCGGGCTCTGCGGGGAGAGATCCGGACATGTTTTGCTACTGCCCTAGACTCCATCCTTCTCGCCTCCGCCTTTATCTTACACCCGTGCGCCGCTCGGTCTGGCCGGCGTGCCCGCGGAATGTCCTCGTGGGAGCGAACTCACCCAACTTGTGGCCCACCATGTCCTCGGTGATGTAGATGGGTACGTGTTTCCTCCCGTCGTATACCGCAATGGTGTGGCCCACCATCTCCGGAAAGATCGTGGAGGCCCGAGACCACGTCCTGATTACGCGCTTTTCGCCGGACTCATTCATCTGCCGAATCTTCTTCAAAAGACTCGGATGGGCGTATGGGCCCTTCTTCGAAGAGCGTCCCATCGTTCGACCTCCTCTCCGCTACCGCTTACGACGCCGCACGATCAGAGCGTCGGACTTCTTACCCTTCTTGCGCGTCCTGACGCCCAAAGTCGGCTTGCCCCAGGGCGTCACGGGACTCGGCATGCCGATCGGCGAGTGGCCTTCGCCGCCGCCGTGCGGGTGATCGACCGGGTTCATCGCCAGACCCCGTGTGTGCGGCCTGCGTCCCAGGTAGCGCTTCCGCCCTGCCTTACCGAGAACGATGTTCTCGTGCTCGACGTTGCCGACCTGTCCGATCGTCGCGCGGCATTCCTGGAGCACCATCCGGAATTCGCCGGACGGCAGCCTGACCGTGGCGTACTTTCCTTCCTTGGCCATCAGCTGCGCCGCGGCTCCGGCTGAACGCACAAGCTGCGCTCCCTTGCCCGGACGCATCTCGATATTGTGCACAACCGTGCCGACCGGAATGTTGCGGAGCGGCAAAGCGTTGCCCGGCTTGATGTCCGCGTCAGGTCCCGATACGACCGTGTCACCGACGTTCAGGCCAACCGGGGCGAGGATGTAGCGCTTCTCCCCATCCGCGTAATGGAGCAAGGCGATGCGAGCCGAACGGTTCGGATCGTACTCGATGGCGGCGACCTTGGCCGGTACCCCGTCTTTATCGCGCCGGAAGTCGATCACACGGTAACGCCGCTTATGACCGCCTCCGCGGAAACGAATTGTCGTCCGCCCCTGATTGTTTCGTCCACCCGTCGACCGAAGCGGCTGTAGGAGGCTTTTCTCAGGGGTCTTCTTCGTGATCTCGCTGAACGTGCTGACCGTCATCCCTCGACGGCCCGCCGAAGTCGGCTTGTACTTCTTAACCGGCATGACGTAACCCCCTATAGACCCTCAAAGATTTCGATGCGGTCCCCTTCGGCCAGGGTGACGATGGCCCTCTTCCGCTCAGGTCTGCGTCCCTCGAACCGCCCCTGGCGCCGCACCTTCCCGCGGATGCGCTGGGTGCTCACGTCCTTGACGGTCACGTTGAAGATCTTCTCGATCGCGTCCCGAATCTGGTGCTTGTTGGCTTCGAGTGCGACCTCAAAGGTGTACTGATTTTCCTCCAATAGACGCGTGCTCTTCTCGGTCACAACAGGCCGAATGATGATATCGCGCGGATCCATCAGGCGAACACCTCCTCGACCTGAGCAACCCCGTCCTTCGTGATGACGAGCGTACGATACTTCAAAACGTCGTACGCGTTGATGCCCCTGGCCGGACGCAAGGCCACACCCGGCAAGTTCCGAGCGGAAAGTTCGACGTTCCGATCGGGCTGTGCCATGACAACGAGGGCCTTGTCGGAAGCGCCGACCGCCTTGAGCACCTCGGCCATACGCTTCGTCTTGATCTCAGGCAGCGAGAGCTGGTCTAACACGATCAAGTCGCCGGCCTTCACCTTTGCCGACAGGGCCGACTTCAGCGCTGCCCGCCGGACCTTCCGCGGCAGAGCCTGGCGGTAGCTGCGCGGCTTCGGCCCGAATACGACGCCGCCCCCTACCCAAATGGGCGACCGGATGCTGCCGTGGCGGGCCCGGCCGGTTCCCTTTTGCCTCCAGGGCTTGCGCCCACCGCCCCGGACCTCTCCGCGCGTCTTCGTCGACGCCGTTCCTTGCCTCCGGTTGGCTTCATACGCCACGATCGCCTGGTGAAGGAGGGGCTCGTTCACTTCGGTCCCGAAGATCTCGTCGCTTAGCTCGATCTCGCCGACCTGATTCCCTTCCATGTTGTACACGGGTACCTTAGGCATTCCCGTATCCCCCTCTTACGCCTTGTTCTTCACGGTCTGCCGGATCAGCAACAAGGAACCTTTCGGTCCGGGTACGGATCCCGCAATCAACATGAGGTTCCTGTCGGCGTCAACGCGGACGACACGCAGACCTTGTACCGTGCGGCGAACACCGCCCATGCGCCCCGGCAACTTGCGGCCCTTGAACACGCGCGCGGGCCCGACCGAGTTCAAAGCACCCACGCCGCGGTGGTAGCGCGAACCGTGGCTCATCGCTCCCCGGCGCATGTTCCAGCGCTTGATGACGCCCTGGAAACCTTTCCCCTTCGTAACCCCGGTCACGTCGACGTACTCGCCGGGTGAGAAGATGTCCGCCTTCACTTCATCGCCAACGTTAAGAGCTTGAAAGTCTCCGCTGTCTTCTACCCGCAGCTCCCGCAGGTAACGGGCCGGCTCGACCCCGGCTTTGGCGAAATGCCCCTTCAGCGGCTTGTTCACACGCTTCGGCCGGATCGCGCCGAACGCCAGCTGCACCGCCTCGTAGCCGTCCTTTTCGACAGTCTTGCGCTGCACGACCTTGCAGGGCCCGGCCTCGACAACGGTGACCGGCGTCAGCCGACCGTTTTCTTCGAATACCTGGGTCATGCCCAACTTGCGGCCCAGAATTCCCTTCGGCATCCCTGGTCCTCCGTTCTATAGCTTAATCTCGATGTCGACGCCAGCCGGCAGGTCGAGACGCATGAGTGCGTCGACCGTCTTTGCAGTCGGCTCCAAAATGTCGATTAGCCGCTTGTGCGTCCGCATCTCAAACTGCTCACGCGAGTCTTTGTGCACGTGAGGCGAACGGAGAACGGTAAACACGTTCCGTTCGGTTGGCAGCGGCACGGGCCCCGAAACGAGGGCACCGGTCCGCTTCGCCGTCTCGACGATCTTCTCCGCCGAGTTGTCCAAAATCTGGTGGTCAAACGCCTTTAAGCGGATTCGAATCTTTTGCCTGGCCAACTCTATCCATTCCTCTCTTACGCCCGTTTAGCGGACATGCTCCGTCGAGAATTCCCTCCCCGCGGGGAGCAACCTCTCGCTTCATCGCCAATGCAACGCTTCGGAAGGTAATTGACCTACTCGATGATCTTGGTAACGACCCCGGCGCCCACGGTGCGGCCGCCCTCGCGAATCGCAAAGCGCAGGCCCTCTTCCATCGCAATCGGGCTGATCAGTTCCGCCGTGATCGTCACGTTGTCGCCCG
>JAAYLA010000067.1 GCA_012522135.1 Bacillota bacterium
GAAAGCTGGCTGATCTGGCGCCGGGCGAAGTCGGCCATGCCCACCTTCTCGAGGCAGGCCATGGCAAATTCCTTATGCTGACGCTTCGGACGCCGGAGCAGCCCCACCCGGCCGTAAGTTCCCATGAGCACGACGTCGAGGGCCCTGATCGGAAAGTCCCAGTCGACCGATTCGCGCTGGGGTACGTAGCCGATGAGCCCCTTTTGCACACGGTAAGGCTTCCCGAATATTTTCACCCAACCCGAAGCGGCCGGCACCATGTCGAGCATCGCTTTGAGCAGGGTCGACTTGCCGGCACCGTTCGGCCCGATCAATCCGACCAAGTGGCCTGCTGGAAGCTGAAAATCGACGCCCCACAGGACGGGCCGTTTGTGGTACGCCACGGTCAGGTCGTGTACTTCCACCGCAACTGGTCGATTAGGGAACATGCGCCGTCACCGCTTTCCGTTCATAGGCCGGAGGTGAGCCCGGCGACGATCGTCGACACGTTGTGACGGATCATGCCTAGAAACGTTCCGCCCGGCGTGCCGGGTGCATCCAAGGCGTCGGAGAAGAGCTCCCCGCCGATGCGCACCGTGTGACCTTGGGCCCTGGCCCCTTCGATCACTGCCTGAATACCGTGGGACGATACGCTCGTTTCGGCGAAGATCGCGCCGATGCGCCGGTCGATGACGAGGTTGACCAGATTTCGCACGTCGGCCAGGCCATACTCGGTGTCTGTGCTCAGCCCCTGCAGACCGACGACTTCAATGCCGTAGCGCGCGCCGAAGTAACCGAAGGCGTCGTGGGCCGTGACGAGCACCCGCCTTTCCTCAGGGATGGACGCAATTTGCTCCTCGACCCACCCATGGAGCGCGTCGATCTCGGCCAGGAACCGCGCCGCGTTTTCGTGGTATACCGCTGCGTTCTCTGGATCGACCTCGCTCATCGCATCCCGCACCCGCAGGACGGCCTTCTTCCACAGGGGCAGGTCGAACCAGACGTGGGGATCGGCCGTCGCCCAGTCGGGATCGAGCAAGAGTTCGTCCGTCGTCATGTACTCCGTCAGGGCGAAGGTAGGTTTGCTCCGTCCCATCTGCGCGAGGACGTTTCCCATGCGGCCCTCCAAGTCGAGCCCGTTATAAAAGATGACATCGGCCCGAGACAGGGTGCGCAGGTCGCCTTGGGTCGCGTTGTAAAGGTGCGGATCGACCCCGGGGCCCATCAAGCTGATCACGTCGGCCGCATCGCCCACCACGTTCTTTACCGTATCTGCGACGATGTTCGTGGTGACGACGACCTGCAACCGAGCCTGCGCACCCGCCGCCATACCGGCGAAAGCGAGCACCGCCACGAGCATTGTCTGGAAGAAGCGCTGTCCTTTCATCTGTAAGCCGGGCTTTGCCATTGGATCATCCACTCCGCGTCCGGATTTGTACTAATGCAACTTTATTGCGTCACAGCATAAATGATTCCCGAGCACAAGTCAAGGAGAATTTGCGCGGGAAGGGGAGGAAAAGCGCGGGTGCCCAGTTCCCGGGCAGGACAAGCCACGGCCGGGGACGATGTGATATACTATAGACACCTTAAGGCTACGGTGAAGCGGAGGTACAGGGCATGACGCGGAGTAGCGGAGACGCTCGCAGGCCGGCAGGTCCTACTTCGACCGCGGAAGACTACCTGGAGCGCATCTACGCACTCATTCAGGAGAAGGGCTATGCCCGGGTCAGCGACATTGCGGAGGCGCTGCAGGTAAGTCCTTCTACCGTTACCCGCATGGTGCAAAAGCTGGACGAGCAGGACCTTCTGACCTACGAGAAATACCGGGGCCTCTCGCTCACGGAGGAAGGCGAGCGGGTAGGCCGGGCGATCCATAAGCGTCATAAGGCCCTGGAAGCTTTCCTTTCCCTTCTGGGCATTCGCGATCGCGAGACCATCGAACAAGATATAGAAGGCATCGAACACCATCTCAGCCCCAACACGCTGCACCGTCTGACCCAGCTCGTGGACTTCTTCGAAAGCGAACCCGAACTGCACGCCCGGTACGTCGAGTTCCGCAATCGTATGGATGCTGCCGAAGGCAAAGCGCGGGATGCGTCGCCATAAACTAGCCGTTTCCCGTGCGCACCGCGTGAACCGTTCGCCCCGCGCCCTGCTAATCCAGCCTTAGCCCCTCGGTTCGCAAACAAAACAGGAGGTGCCCGGATTGCACAGAACGTTACGACTGATAGCGGTGCTTTCCGTGACGGCGGCTCTTGTGCTCGGGCCGCAAGCGGTGCACCACGTGAGAGGGGCTGAACCTGTGCACGCAGAGACGAACCTCGCCCTGGGCCTCCCGTACTGGTTGAGCAGTCAGCCCAGCCCGACGTATCCGGACGAGGGCTACGAGCTGACCGACGGCGTGCGTGGCCGGGCGAACTTCACCGATCGGGCTTGGCAGGGGCACTTACGGGAAGAATTTCGGGCCGTCACCGTCGATTTGGGCGCACCCAAACCTATCGCGAGCGTGCGCGCCGGTTTCTTGCAGGAGACGAGCGCCGGGATCTACCTGCCAGACCGCGTGCTGCTCTATACATCGGTAGACGGTCGCGACTGGAGCGCACCGCTCAGCCTAGGCCGCGCCTCGTTCGGCAGCGTCGCCGATCCGGGACGCGCGGAAGTCGCGTTTGAAGGCCTAAGCCGCACGGCCCGCTACGTCCGCCTCGTCTTTTTCACCGAAGTTTGGGTTTTCATCGACGAGGTCGAGGTCTGGGGTCAGGACCGCGAAGTGCAGGTGGACGGACCGACGGATTTGCTTGATATGAGGGATCCGTACCTGGGCCTGTCCCGCGTCGCTCCGGCCGATTACGAAGGTTTCCGGCTGCCCGAGGTGACGGTCGGCTCCTACTTCCCTCCGGGCCATCCGGACGCCGCGGGCGTAAGGCACTTGATGCTCATCTACACTCACTCCGATTGGGAGGTCGGATCGGCGCTGCCGTACGTGGCCTATGCTCCCCGGGGCAGCAGTCCGCTCGCGCCGGCCCGCTGGTCCGACTGGTTCTTCGATTCGTTCCTTTTCCTCGCGCTGGTAACCCCCGACCGCGAGCACGCTTTCGACTCGGCTTCCCGCGGCACGCCCGCCCGCTGGGAGCATTGGATGTGGTTCGTGGAGTACTTGTTCCAACCCGGTAAGCAGCTCGATGCGTTCGAAGAAGCGGTCGCCCGGGCCAAGCAGTACATTGACGATCCGGATTACAAGGCCAAAGTGGTCATTATGATTCCGTATCCTATCCCGAGCACGACCGACTTCGGCGATCCCTTGGGCACGGGCGAGTCGCTGAGCTTTTCCCGCTTCCCCCAGGGCGAGGAAGCTCAGCTGAAGGCGCGCCTTACCGCGATTGAAGCGTACCTGGCGGAAATCGACCGCCGCTGGGCCGAGAAGGAGTACGAGCATCTGGACCTTGTGGGCTTGTACTGGCTGGCGGAAGGAATTGAAACCTCGGGCGATATCCCGCTCATCCAAGAAGTGGTGAAGCTCGCTGAAGAGCGGGGCCTGAAGCTGTTTTGGATCCCCTACTTCACGGCGCCCGGCTGGAACCGGTGGCAGGAGGCGGGCTTCCACGCAGCGATCTACCAGCCGAATTACATGTTCAACTGGTCCATTCCCCCGAGCCGCTTGGAGGAGGCGGCAAACCGGGCGAAACGTTACGGCATGGGCGTAGAGATCGAAGCCGACGGCAAGGTGTTCGAGTCGCCGGAAGGCCGGGCCCGCTACCTGGCTTATTTGGACGCGGGGGTGAGGTACGGCTACATGACCGAAGCGATCCACGGCTACTACCAAGGCGTCGACATTTTGCTGCGTGCCTTCATTTCGGCCGACCCGGACGTGCGCTACTTGTACGATGCCACGTACGAGTACGTGAAGGGAACGTACAAACTCGCGGAGTGAGCGCCGGGTTGCGCACGCGAGGGAGCAGGCCCGCCGGTCGCGAGCCTGCTCCTTTCCTTCGGAAGTGGCTCTTTACGCCGTCTGCTCCGTTCGAATCCGTCTCACCGTCGACGCGATTTTCGGCGGCGTGGTGAGCGTTTGCAACACGACGCAATAGCGCTCCACCTTGCGATGGAAGGACGCCAGCTCCTCGTCGGTCAAGTCGCCGTCGACCTCCAAAGCAAGGCGGACTTCGGTAAAGCCCACGGGCACGCTGCGGTCGATGCCCAGGGTACCCCTCAGGTCCAAGTCGCCTTCGACCTTTACCTCGATAGACCGAGCCGATAAGCCCATGGCCTCGGCGACCAGCTGGGCCGTAATCTGCGCGCAGCCGGCCAGCGCCGCGAGGAGAAGATCCCCCGAGCATGCCGCGGTGCCCGGTCCGCCGACGCCGGCATGGGCTTGCGTTTCAAAGATTGCCCGCCCGATGTCGACGTTGCAGGCCATAGCTGAACCGGCCGCCTCGGAGCCCTTGGCCCGGAGCGTCACTTTGGCCGCCTCCGGATTTTGCTTGTATTCGGTCTTGATCTCACGCTGCACTTCCCTCACGCTCATGATGCCCACTCCCCTACATGGATCGGCAAGGGCTCCCGCTCGAAACCCAGCTCGTACAAAATCTCCGCTTCCAGATGCGCTTGCTCATTTTCGCTGCGCCCGGTTCCGGTGGTCACTTCGCGCAGCACCCTGCTCGGCGTCTGCCCGAGCACGACGATGCGGTCGCTCAGGTACAGAGCCTCGCGGATATCGTGGGTTACAACGAGCATCGTCGTGCCGTAGCGGTCGCGCAGGTCGAGAAGCAGGTCGTGGAGCTGCCTGCGGGTAAAGGCGTCGAGCGCGCTGAAGGGCTCGTCGCAAAGGAGCACCCGCGGCCGGCCAAGAAGAGCCCGGGCGATGGCACAGCGCTGCGCCATGCCGCCCGAAAGCTGCTTCGGAAAGGCGTGCAGGCACCGCGACAGACCTACCGCCTCGGCGATGGCCTCCACCCGCTCGCGGTGGCCCTTGTTCCCGAACAGGATATTTTGGCGTACCGTCAGCCAGGGAAAAAGGCGCGGCTCTTGGAAAACGACGCCTACGCTGCGTCCCTCTTCCCCTTCGGCGACACGCACTTCTCCCTCGTAATCGGGATCGAGTCCGGCCACGATGCGCAGCAGGGTGCTCTTTCCGCAGCCGCTCGGTCCCAAAAGGCTTACGATTTCACCTGAGTGCACTTCCAGGTCAATCCGTTCCAAGACCGGCTGCCCGGCGAAATCCTTGCTTAGACCCTTTATGGTAAGTACCGCCATGAACCGTCGCTCCTCTCTTCTTCCGTCGCCGCCGGACAATGCCGCCGGCTCACGTCTCCTTCGTATCGCGCCATCTGAGCGCACGCCGCTCAAGCCAACCGACTAAGGTATCGCTACCTTTCCCCAGCAAAGCGAGGAGCACGAGACTCCCGAGCAAAAGGTCCGGCCTCGCCACTTCACGTCCCATCGCCAGCAGGAAGCCGAGACCTTCACTGGCGGCCATGAGTTCGGCGATCACCATGAAGAGCCAGGCTTGAGTGAGGCCGACGCGCAGACCGGTCAGGAACGATGGCATCGCCGCAGGCACCATGATGCGGAGCAGGATCCCGCCCTTGCTCAGCCGCTGGACCTGGCCGACTTCGATCAGCTTGCGCTCGACGCCCTTTAGACCCGCGACAGCGTTCACGTAGACGGGGAAGAAAGAGCCGATCGCAATCAAGGTCAGTTTCGAAGTCTCGCCGATGCCGAACCAGAGGATGAGCAGCGGCACCCATCCCAACGACGGGACGCTCTTGATCGCTTGCAAGGTCGCGTTGAGCAGCCGCTCTACCAGCTTGGAAAGGCCTACGCCGAGGCCGACCAGCAGCCCAAGGCCGCCGCCGATGAGAAAGCCCAGCAACACCCGGCGCACGCTGGCACCGATGTGCAACCAGAGCTCACCCGTAGCGAGGAGGTCGGCCACGGTGTAATAGATGTCCGACGGCGCGGGCACCTGCCACGGGGGAAGGTATCCGGCGCGTGCCGCCCACTCCCAGACCAAGAGGCCGACCACGGGAAGGGCCAGGCCCAGGGGCAGGCGCTCCCAGGTAAGGAGGCTGCCCCGGGCACGCCCGGCCGGAGACGCGGACGCCTGGGCCATTACTCCGCACCCCCGGCGGCCCGGGCCACGACCTTGGCCGCAGTCTCGGTGTGGAACAGAGTCGCGAGCGCCTGCCACGGGTCGGCCCGGCGCGGCAAGTTGTTGGGTATTTCCAGAAGCAGCGGAATGATAGCCTCGAGCGCCGCGTACACCTCTTCACCCGGAACGGGATCGATGAAGTGGACTCGCTCCTCCATCTGAAGGCGTGCGACTTCCAGGTCCATCTGCGCGTATTCGGCCAAGATCTGGGTCGTTTCCTCCGGGTGTTCCAAGGCCCAAAGGCGCGCCCGTTCGTAGAGGCCGAGCACGCGCTCGACGATGTCCGGGTACTGCTGGAGGAAACTTTCCAGAACGTTCAAGGTGCCGTAGGTGTTGAAGTCGAGGTTGCGGTAGAGCAGTATGTCGCCACTCGTCAGCTGGGCGTCAGCCATATGGGGATCGAGGCCGGCCCATGCGTCCACGTCGCCCCGCTGCAGCGCGATGCGGCCCTCGGGATGCGGTATGTTGACGATGGTGACGTCACGGGTGGACAGGCCGTGCGCTTCCAAAGTTCGCAGGGCGAAGAACCAGGGATCGGTACCGAGCAAAGCGGCGATGCGCTTGCCCTTTAGGTCTTCGACGCGGGTGATGCCCGAACCGGCCCTCACCACTAGCGCGGTCCACTCCGGCTGCTGGAGTATGTACACGACTTTAAGGGGAACACCTTGAGCCCGTGCGTTCAAAGCCGCGGCCCCGGCGGTAGAGGCGAAATCGACCGCCCGGCTCCGCAGGTTCTCGTTGGCTACGGAACTGCCCAGGCTAAACACCCAACGCACCGCGATGCCGTCGTGGGCGAATTCCTCTTCGGCCCAACCGAAATGCTTGATGATGAGGCTTAGCGGCGAGTAGGTGGCGTAATCGAGCCGTACTTCCCGCAGTTGTGCCAGGACGGGAGGGGCAAAAAGCGTGATCCCCAAGGTGAGCGTAAGAACGAGCAGAGCGCCGCGCGTTACAACTTTCCACATACGACCAACCTTCCTTCGTACGGAGTTTCCGCCCGTGTACGGAGCGCCTCCAACGAAAAGAGCCTCTCCCAAGAGGAAGAGGCGGTCACACGCAACACGCCCGTCTTCCCCTTATCTCTCGGGTTTCCCCGCAGGAGTTGGCACCTTCTCGGCTTACACGTGGCAAGCCGAGGGTTGCCGGGTTTCATCGGGCCAGTCCCTCCACCGCTCTGGATAAGTGAAAACGCTCGTTCCACAGGGCTATGAGATTTTAGGTCTGATAATAGAGGAGGGTCGGTCGTTTGTCAAGGGGTATTTTGACGATTGAGATTTGTTTTTTCTGCGGCATAACGCGAACGAAAAGCCTCGGCCAGGACATCCAGGCGCGGCCGGCGTACGTCCCCGGTCGCAGTGGCTGCTTCGTCGCTACTGTTCGATCGCCTCGTAAACCAGCCGCTTAAATTCCCGGTCCAGGGGCCAATGCATAAAGGGAACAAGCTGAGTGAAAAGGAGCAGGACCATCTCCTGCACCGGGTCGATCCAGACGTACGTGTTGGTGGCCCCCGCCCAGCCGTACTCGCCTACGGAGCCGGGCAAACCCCACGCCTCCAAGTCGAGCACGACTCGCACGCCCAGGCCGAAACCGCAGCCGTCAGTGTAGTGTTGCACGTGGCGCCAGGGCATGCGGTACGGCAGCAGCGACTCCGGCAAATGGTTGCGAGTCATCAAAGCCACGGTCTCGGGCTGCAAAATGCGCACACCGCCCCACTCGCCGCCGGAGAGGAGCATCTGCGCGAAACGATAGAAGTCTATGGGCGTCGAAGCGAGTCCAGCGCTGCCCGAAAGGTAGGTGCGTTCCCGGGAGTAAGGACTGGAGACCGCCGTATCGACCGCCTTCAGCCGCCCGTTGCGCTCCACGCTATAAACCGTGGCCAGACGGTGCAGATCGTAATCGGGCACCCAAAACCCCGTGTCCACCATGTCGAGCGGTTCAAAGATGCGCTCTCGCAAAAACTCGTCGAATCGCCGGCCCGAGACGACTTCCACCAACCGGGCCAAAACGTCCGTGCTGATGCTGTAATTCCATCCTTCACCGGGCTGGTGCAGCAGCGGCAACTGGACGAGCCGCTCCACCATCTCCTCCAGCGTCTGGTCCGGCCGGGCGAGCTCCGCCTTCCTGTACACCGACGCCAGAGGAGAACCGAACAGCGCGTCGTGACCGATACCCGCCGTATGGGTCAGCAGGTGGCGGATCGTGATCGGCCGGCGCAGCTCTTCGAGCTTGATTTCGCCGTCTTCCTTGCCCGCGAACACCTTGACGTCGGCGAAGGGCGGGATGTAGCGGGCGATGGGGTCATCCAGCTGAATGCGCCCCTCGTCGTAAAGCATGAGGATTGCAACGCTGGTCACGATCTTGGTCAAGGAGTAAATGCGGAAAATCGTGTCCGGTTCCATGGGGCTGTCGGTTTCGATGTCCATGCGACCCACGGCAAGGAGTTGCGCGATTTGCCCGCGGCGTGCAACCAAAGTCACCGCGCCGCCGATCTTGCCTTGGTCGACGTATGTCTTGAGCCAGTCCTCCACCCGGCCGAGCTTTTCTGCATTCAGGCCGAGCTCCTCGACGCGAACGCTGTGCATCACCGTAGTCGCCACCCTCAGTGCAATGCGGTGGGCGCCGAGCTGTGGACAAATTGCCGTTCCACGAGGCGCCTGTAGACCGTGCCGCTACGCAAAAGCTCGTCGTGGCTGCCCATCTCGACGATCCGGCCGTCTTGCAGCACCGCGATCTTGTCGGCGTTGCGCACCGTCGAAAGGCGGTGCGCGATGACGATCGACGTTTTCCCCTGCATCAGATTCTCGAGGGCGCTTTGTATCTGCTGCTCCGTTTCCACGTCCACGGCCGACGTCGCTTCGTCCAATATGAGGATCGGTGCGTCTTTCAGCACCGCACGGGCGATGGAAAGGCGCTGCTTCTGCCCGCCCGACAGTTTGAATCCCCGCTCGCCGATTTGCGTGTTGTACCCGTCGGGCATCTCCATAATGAACTCGTGGGCGTTCGCGATGCGCGCCGCCCGCACCACGTCTTCGAAGGTCGCGTCCTCGGCGCCGTACATGATGTTTTCGAGGACCGTGCCGTTGAACAAGAAGACGTCCTGCAAAACGATGCTGATGTTACGCCGCAGGCCGTGCAGGTCGAGGTCGCGCAGGTCGCGGCCGTCGAGCAGGATGCGCCCGGAGCTGGGGTCGTAAAAGCGCGGAATGAGGCTGGCGATGGTGCTCTTGCCCACACCCGTCGGGCCCACCAGCGCCAGAGTCTCCCCGGGTTCGATGGTGAACGAGATGTCCTGGAGAACGGGAATGCCGTCCGTGTAAGAAAAGCTCACGCGGTCAAACTCAATGCGCCCTTTCGCCCGATCGATCTTCACGGCGTTCGGTTTTTCGACGACGTCGGACTGCACATCGAGCACTTCCGCCACCCGGTCGGCTCCGGCCAGCGCAGTCTGCACTTGTTCGTTCATACGGGCGAGGAGCGTCACGGGCTGGTAGAACATGCTCAGGTACAGCAAGAATGCGACCAAGTCTTCTACGGGCATCTCTCCCCGCAGCGCCATCCTGCCGCCGAAGAGGAGCACGATTACCGTTCCCGTCGACGCCCAAAATTCCACGGAGGGATGGTAGATCGCCGCGTTTTTCAGCGCCCGCAACAGTTCCCTCGTATAGCCTAGAGACCGCTTCTCGACCCTGCGCTGCTCGAATTCCTCGCGGGTGAAAACTTGGATTTCCTTCATGCCCGATATGTTGTCCTGGAGCACGGCGTTGAGGTCGGAAAGCTCCGCCTGGGCAGACCGGAAGGCACTGCGCATGCGCCCGCTGAAAATCCACACGACGACCAAGAGGAACGGAATCGGAATGAGCGTGAGCAATGCCAATGTCGGGCTTAAGTACAGTAAGATACCGGTTACGCCCATCAAGACCGTAACGTTGACGATGAGATCGGGGATGTTGTGGGCGATGAGCGGCTCAATTTTCTCCGTATCGTTGACCACCCGCGACATGATTTCGCCGGTCTGTTTGTCGGAGTAGTACCGGAGGGAAAGTTTCTGCAAGTGTTCGTAGAGGGCCACGCGCAGGTCGCTCACGTAGTTCCAAGCCATGACGTGGGCGATGTAACTCTTCAAAAACTCGAAGACGCCCCTGGCCAGGTACGTGCCGAGAAGAAGCGCGGCGAGCCACCCTACCCGTTCCAAAGCCGCCGGGCTATGCAGCTCTTGCGTCACGAGGCGCACGAGCTCACGCAGGATCCACGGCCCCACGAGATTGAAAAGGGTGACGGCCAGGGTCGAGATGAGCACCACGACCATATGGACCTTATAGGGACGCAAAAACGCCCGTAGGCGTGAGAACATGGACACTTCGGCAGATCACCTACTCGCTTGCATGCTGCCCGTCACGACGTGATGGACCTCTAGCCTCTCTGAACATGGTAAATGGCCCGGCGCGCATTTGCAAGCACCGGGCCATCGCGGAGTCGGCCTGTAGACTATAGCATTGGACGGGCGGAAATCACTGGCAACCTTTGCAGCCGGCCGTGACGGCGTCACGAAATACGGCACCGAACGTGTTGGCGCCCGTGAGGTCCGCCGAGATCAGCGTGGCACCCTGCAGGTTGGCGCCGAAGAGTATGGCGTCGACCATATTCGCCATGAGCAGGTTCGCGTTGCGGAAGTTGGCTCCGGTCAAGTTGGCCCGCTGCATGTTCGCTGCGTCGAGCAATGCCCCGGTAAAGTTCGTCGCCATGAAAGTGCCCTCCGTGAGGACGCCGTGCATCAGATCGGCTCCTCCGAGGTTGCTCCCGCTCAAATCGGCTTTGATCATGCTGACGTTCTGGGCCTTGACGGCTTGCAGGTCGGCATGGCGCACCATAGCTCCGTCCAGTTTGGCACCTTTGAGTATCGCCGTGCCGAGCTTAGCCCGCTCGAGGTTGGCGCCCGTTAGATCGGCCTCCGAAAGGTCAGCGCCTTGCAGGTCGGCTTCGGACAGATTCGCTTCCGTCAGATTGGCGCCCGCCAGGTTGGCCTTTGCCAACGAGCGGCCAGATAGGTCCGCACCCGACAGGTCGCAGCCCGGGCACGCATTCGTCTCAAGCAGTTTTTGCAGATCCGCCGGATTGTACGCCGTCGCCGATACCAAAGCCAATAGGACGATCAGGGCCGCTGCCAACCCAATTTTTTGCCGTGTCACGACCGGCACCCTCCCCCTCGACAGTCTCTTTCACCTCCTTGCATCGGCAGCCGGAAGCGGAAACTTGAGGGCCATGCACAGCGCGGCTCACGGAAAGGGGGGATGGCGGAGCTTTCCACGGACGGCGTGTTCGGTTACCATAAAGACGGCACGTACCACATCAGCCTGGGGAAAGGTGGACGAAGGTCAGTGAGTCGTCGATTCGCATTCCTGTTGGTACTGGTCGCGGTCGTTGCGGCGGGCGGGTATCTGTGGTGGCTGAACACACGGCCCGAGCCCGCGGCGCCCGATACGGCCGGTCTAACCTCAAGCGACACAGCCCGCGACGCTTCCCTGCCGGACACCGGACCCGCGGGAGACGAGAGGCAGGTCGATTATCCATTGGTGACGATCGAAATGGAAAACGGCGCGCAGATCCAGATCGAACTTTATCCGGACGTGGCGCCGAACACGGTAGCCAACTTCGTCTACTTGGCCCGGCAAGGATTTTATGACGGGCTCATCTTTCACCGGGTCGTCCCGGGCTTCGTCATTCAAGGGGGCGACCCGACGGGCACCGGCTCCGGCGGACCCGGTTACACCATCTTCGGCGAGTTCACTTCGAACGGATTCGAAAACAACTTGAGCCACACCCGGGGCGTCGTGTCGATGGCTAGGCTGGGCAATGACCCGAATTCGGCTGGATCCCAATTCTTCATCGTCTTGCAGGATGCCACCCACCTAAACGGCGATTACGCCGCTTTCGGTCGGGTCGTTTCCGGTATGGAGGAGGCCGATCGCATCGCCAGCGTGCCGCGGGACTTCAGAGACCGGCCGCTGGTGGAGCAGCGTATGGTCCGGGTCACGGTCGACTGGGATGAAGAGGACGTGGTACCGGAGAAATACGGCGAATAAGCTGCGGCCTACGGAAATAAGGGGGGCTGTCCCAAAAGTGTGTTTGGGACAGCCCCTTCTGTCCGGCAGCGACCGGATCGGTTGGAAACTGCTCCCAGCTCGTTTAGCTGCGGAAACGACGGGAGACGGAGACAGGCGGCTGGCGCCTACCGTTCTGCTGGAGCCTTGTAAGCCACGATTGGGTCGCTCTCCCTTGCGAATGACCCACTGGTGGGTCACTTTGCTGCTTCAGCGACCCGCCCGTGGGTCACCGAGCGACAGCACCGGCGGCTACCAGAAGCTGGTAACAGCGCGCAACGCCGCTAGCTGCGATGACGCAGGCGCCGCGCTCGCGGCCGGCACTGCCTGTGAAGGCGACCATGCAAGCAACCTTGCGCGTCACGCGCCTTGCTCGCGCATCTCCTGCACATGGCGCAAGACGGCTTCGCGCATGCGCCGCACAGCCTCGGGCGTGTTTTCGTGCCGCGCGTACAGGTCGTTGTATATGTCCTTCTGGCCGCGCACCGCGTTGTAAGCCGTATACACCGTCGTCGGCGCGCACGTGTCATCGAGGAAGCCCACCGTAAAGAAGCCGTCCGCCTGCGTTCGCTGGGCAAAGTAGACCACGTCGAAGTAAGCGAGAGTATTCAGTACCGCTGCGGCCTCGGCTGTCTTCATGGCAGCAAGCTGGGACGAAATGTTCGGCCAGCCCATGGGGCGGTTGCGGAGCCAGCCGCCGAAATCGGCCATGCCCGTGACGCCCGCAACAAAAAACGTCACCCGCTCGTCGAGGCCCGCTCCCGCGAGAGCTTGCGCGCCGCCTTGGCTCGTTCCGTATAGAATCAACGTCTTGCCGTCCCATTCGGGCTGCGACGTAATGAAATCGATGGCCCGGACGACACGCAAGAACATGCCGAGGAAGTAATACTCTTCGCGGGAATGGAAGCCGCGGACCCAGTAGTTGGCCAGGGTGGTGGCAGCCAGGTTTTCGTAATACGCCGCCGGCTGTCCGTTCGGCAGGCCGTGCGCGTTGATGTTCATCGCCAGCATGCCTTCCCGGGCCCACTCGGTGGCCGAATGGAGCCAGCTGCTGCCGACGCCCGCGCCTTGCAGCGTGATGATGGCCGGCAGGCTTCCGGGCTCCGCCCCCACGGGGCGCGCCAGGTAACCGGACACCGGCGCCCCCAGGCTGTCTATCTGCACGTCGAAGGCCTCGATGCCCGCCATGCCCGACGGCACCGGCGTCATCCGAGCTTGCACGGGCACTTCTGCCAGCTCGGCCAGCTTGCCGTCCCAAAAGGCGTCGAAGTCCTCGGGCGCGGGACGGGAAGGTTGTAGCCGCTCCACGCCCACACCGACTGCCGCGACACCCGTCACCGCACCGGCGCTGCCCAGCACCGTGGCATGCAGGCGGACGAAGCCGGGTTCCCGCACTTTGCCCGTCACCCTGGCCATGCCGTCTTCTACCCTGGTCTCGCCCGCCGCGACGACTGTACCCGCATCGGTGACGAGGCGCCACGACACGACTGCATCCGATACCGGCCGCACGCCCTGCCGTACGTGGACGACGAAAGCGAACTCCTCGTCCAAATCGTACAAGGCCTCGGACCGCTCCGGCGCCACGCTGATGAAGTAGCGAGACACCTGCTCTCCCGCCTGTTGTGCCTGCCCTAAAGGACCAGTATTCGCCATGATGAGAAACAGCACAACCAGCCGAATCGCCGCACGTTTCATCGGTCTCCCCTACTCGGTCAAAGTCAGGAACTGCTCCAGGTCGGAATACGTCACCTCAAACCCTTGCTTCCAAAACGCGTCGTCGGTGAGGTCTTCGCCCAAATGCTTCTTGACCAAATCCTCGGCCTTCATGCTGCCCGTATCACGTAGCAGCGCCACGTACCGGTCCGCAAACGCCGGCCCTTCCGCCTTCGCCCGCGCGTACAAAGCCGCGCTGAACAGGTACCCGAAGGTGTAAGGGAAGTTGTAAAACGGCTGGGACGTGAGGTAGAAGTGCAGCTTCGACGCCCAGAAGTACGGATGGTACACGGCAAGGCTGTCAGCGTACGCCTCCCGTTGGGCCTGCTCCATCAGTGCGTTCAGCTCGCCCGGCGTCAGCTGACCCTTCGCCCGCTCGGCATAGAACCGGGATTCGAACAGGAACCGGGCCGGCAAGTTCATCAAGTAGGCCACCGCATCGTCGAGCCGGTTGGCCAGCAGCACGCGCCGCTCTTCGGGGTCCCTTGCGGCCTCAATCGCGGCGGACGACACGATGAGCTCGGCGAAGGTGGACGCGGTTTCGGCCAGGTTCATCGGGTAGCTTTGGGCCGAGATGCGCAAATCCTGCATGACGTAGCTGTGGTAGGCGTGGCCGAGCTCGTGGGCCAACGTCGACTGACCGCCCGGCGTACCGCTAAAAGTCATGAAAATGCGGCTCTGCTTGCTGATGGGGAACGAAGTGCAAAAGCCACCCGGCCGCTTGTTGGGACGATCTTCGGCTTCGATCCAACGATTTTCGAACGCGTTCCGGGCAAATCGGGCGAGATCCGGACTAAACCGACCGAACTGCTCCACGATGAAGGCGGCTGCATCGTCGTAGCGGATCTTGCGGTCCGCGGTGCCGATGGGCGCTTCCAGATCGTACCAGGCCAGCCGGTCGGCGCCGAGTAGCTTCGCCTTGCGGTCGAGGTACTGCCCAAGACGCGGCCGCACGCTCTCTACCGCCGCGAACATGGCATCGAGCGTCTCACGGCGGATGCGGTTGACAGCCAAAGGCTCCTTCAAGACGTCATCCCAACCCCGGTGCTTGTACAGGCTCAAGCGGAAACCGGCCAAATGGTTCAAGGCATGGGCGATAAGGTCCGCTTCCTGCTCCCAGGCTGCTTCCCAATTGGCAAAGAGCTCTTGCCGAAGCGACCGGTCGTGCGAAGCGAAGCGGGGCGCGGCTTGGGCGACGGAAAGTTCTTCGCCCCGGACGGAGATCTTCATGCGGCCGACGACGGTTTGATACAAGGTGTAGAGCGCGTGGTAGCCGTCCACCGCCAAGTCCGTCGCGAGCAGCTCCCGGGCAAGGTCCATGCGGTCGGCGGCGAGCTCGCGCGCCTCACTTAAGGAGAACGCGATCTCCCGGTTCCGCTCGTCCGAGACCACGGCTGCGAACTCATCGTCCGACAGGTTGCGCAAGAGGTCGGCGATCTGGTTCGTGACGGCCTCCACCTTCGCCCACTGCGCCCGCATGCGCCCGTACAAGATGATGGCTTGCTGATCCTTCACGTTCTGAGCGGTAAGGCAATGGATGAACGCGCCGGCTTCGGTCAGTTTCGCCATGGCCAGCTCCAAGTCGGACAGAAACTGAGCCCAGGCGTCGACATCCGCACCGAGACCTGCGGCACGCTTCTGCAATTCATCCACTAGCGCATCGGCTTCGTCCATCGTTTTGCGAAGTTCGGATGACTCGCTGCCTCCGGCGAAAATGACATCCAAATCCCACGTTAGCTCGAGCCGCTTCGTCACTGCGTATCCTCCCAACGTTTCTGTTTCCAGTAAAGGCGGGCGCCGAAGGGCCGAGGCACCTCGGCGCCCGCGTCGAGTTCCTTACCAAACGATGCGCACCTGACCCGCGGTCGCATCGTAGAACCACTCATCTAAGGCCGTGCCGTTTACTGTGATGCGCTCCGGTGCAAAGGGCGCCTCGAGAGCGATTTCAACACCCGTCCCCCGCGCCACGGCCACACGCTGAGCGTCCGCCTCCGTGCGCCCGAGCGTCACGTCGACGGCCGACGCGCCCTCATCCCACCGCGCGGCCACCGACCAGCCGGGGGTGGCGGCCACGATGCCGGCGGCGGTCAAAACTTCCCGGCTAGCCAGCGCCCTGAACGCCCTGCCTTCCGCATCGTAGGCCACGGCCTGCACCGCGGCGACTGCGGCTTGTCCGTCCGGAGGCAGCTGCAGCCAGACTGTCTCCGTGATCTTATCCCCCTCGCGCACGTACTCGAGCTGTACCGCAATGCGATCGCCCGTTACATCCGCCGTCGCGCTCAATAGCTCGAACGCTTCACCCGTAAGCCGCCCCGCCGAAAGGAGCGTGACGATCGCGGTCCTCTGCGTTTTCTCGCTCAGCTTTGCCGTAAGGTGCCATTCTTTTTGGTACGACGCCATCTCCGGAGGAACGTTGAACTGATCCGTCACGGAGCCCGTGAAGCCCTGGGGCGCCAACATGTAAACGTCCAGCTTGCTTTTGCTTCCGTTGATGTGGGCAGTCTGCTGGGCGCCGTTCCACTCGATCGGGAAGCGGCTGTGCAGGAGCCAATCGATCGCCACCGGCCGCGCGGCCCGCACGTCGTCGACGATGAGGAACAGGTTAGGCCGCAGGTAGACGATGTGCCGGGTGAAGCGCTCGAGGTTCGGATTTCCGTAGGCCGTCGCCGCCTCGCCCGCCGTGTAATCGTATTGCGGGCTGTGGAAAAGGCCGAGGATCTGGGCCGTCGCCTCCATGCTGAAGATGGCCTGACCCCTGCCGTCGATCAAGAGCGAGTTCTTCGACAAGGTCTGGTTCGTCCACTGCTCATGGTGCGGGCTGCGGCTCCACGGATAATATCCCGACGAGATGGCCAACGCATCGCCGTACGCGTACAGCACGAACGCGTTCTGGTCGGAATGGCTGTGGCTGGCCGTTCCCAGGGGGCTGGCTTTGAACGTGAACTGCATGTTGTCCTCTGGATTGGCCAGGTCCTTGTGGAGCGCGACCCAACCGACGTCCCGGAACCACCAGGCGTCCGGCAAATCCGTCGGGGCCTTGGCTGCCGGAAGCTGCAACTGGTTGAGCAGCGCCAAGATCTTCGAGCGGTCATTGGTGCCGATCTGACCAACGTACCAGGCGAAGTAGGGGTTTTGATGCACCCGCGCCAGATGGGTCATGACCGACTGGTCGGCCGCACCGGTGGTCCCGTTCTGGCCGTCTGAGAAGGGTTGCCCCGTGCCCGGCGACATCGTGTACAGTGCGAAATAGCCGGTGTTCTGGAAGAAGGGCTTCTGATACAGGTCGATGCCCGTCACGGCTTTGAAGGCATCGAGGAAGTCGAACATCCAGCTCATGTAGGCACGCCAGTAGTTGTTTCCCTCCGAGTACCCGCCGTCGTCGCCGCCCCAGGCCGGGTACACGGCAAAGAGCAGCTGCACGACGTAGTCGAGCCACCCTTCCGCCTCGGGTATCTCGTCGAGGAAGGCGATGGAAAGCTGGCCCAAGAAACCGAGCATGCGGCCCGGATGGCTCGAGAACGGGCTCGTCTCGAAGGGCAGGCCTTTGATCATGCCGTACGCCTCCTGGCCCCGTGCCCGCATGCTCTGGCGCACGACATTCCGCTCGTCCTCCGTCATCGCATCGTACAGCCACGAATAGGCCCGGGGCAGCGTATACAGCATGCGCATGGCCACCTCCGGCGCGCCGCGGTACGACGTCGCGCCTTGGGGATCCATCGACGCGAGGTGCAGGAGCAGCTTCTTCCCTTCCTCCCCGTACACTTCGCGTTCCGTCATCATGTAAAGGAACGCCAGTTCCTCGAGGGTGTTGAAGGCGGGGGTCATCGCGTTGATGCCTTCGCGCCACACCTCGATGTCCAAGGCACCGGTGGCGTAAGGGCTGACAGGCTCGGGCGGCAGTTCCGCTCCGATGAGCGACGCGAGGTGCCCTTGCGAAAACAGGGCAGGCAAGGCCCGGACATTCAGGCGGTCGCGGAGTGTCTGCACGTCTTCCGGCGTCAGGAACAGGCGCGGATGCTCCCGGGGGATGCGAGCCAGCCACTCTTCCTTCGGCGGCAACGGCAGCTCGGTGACGCCTTCGGGCACGACGAACGAGCGCACCTGGCTAGGCCCGACGAGGCCGCGGTTCGATTCAGCCCAGTATCGCCAGTACCAAGTGCCCGGCTCCAGCACGCGGGAATGGGTATAAAGGGGCAGCTCGATTCCAGTTATGCGCTCCGTCTTGCCGGCCGGGAACGTAATGTCCCGGGAAAGCTCGACGATATAACCGGTGGCGCCGGTCGTAGGCAGCCAGACGAGGGGCGGCGGGTTCACGTTGACCTCGGCGCCGTCTTCGGGCAAGAATCCGAGCTCCCTGTTGGTCGGCGCCCGCTCAACCAACGTGACGGGCCGCTGCGAGACATCATACAGCCGCACGTTGTCGAAGTAAACGGTCCCTACGTTCGGCAAGGTCGAGTACAGAATGACGGTCACGTACGCCGTACCGTCCGGTGCCGTTCCTTCCACCGATACCGTCTGCCAGTCGGCCGTCGTGCCCACGCTGGCCGTCTGCGCTAC
>JAAYLA010000068.1 GCA_012522135.1 Bacillota bacterium
AACGGCTATTTGACCTGTGGGTTGAGTACTACGATAAGATCCCTGAGGCCCAGCGCCGACTGCTGCCCCTTCGTCCCGTTTACTATTTGGCCCCGGATGAGTGAGCGAGACTGCGAGACGCGTCAGGAATGTGTTCTAAAAGGGAAATACGCTCACCATTCGACCGACCAATCTTGACAAGGCGGACATTGACCGCATCCGGCCCTTGAGCGATGTCGCATGGCGTCATGAGTGGCACGCAGGGTTCTGCACTACACCGAGGTATCCGCCATGCTCGACACATAGGAGCGCTCGGCTGCTTTTTCATGGCTGGCCGACCAGGTTGCCAGGCACGGTGATGTCTTGCCTTGCACACTTCTTGAAACGGGATTTGAATGGCGAGGAGAGCGGGTCACGCTGATTCCGCTGCTGCAGTACCTGCGTGGCGGGCATGGTGGAGCCGGCTCCGGTTCTAGGCGGCAGCCTTTGCCCGATCAGGCACGGCATCCGGCAGTTCGCTCTCGATGCGTCGGAACCGGGGCGACAGCGACGTCCATACGGCAGCGCTGATGATCAGGACGCCCAGCATCACGTACAGAAAGGCAATACCGCGTCCGGGACCCACGCCGATCACGCGTCCGACGGTCGAGGCCAAGGCGCCGCCGTCCGCCAGCATGGGCTCGAAGATGTCGTCGGCGAGAGGTCCCGCCAGCAAGTAGGCCAGCGGGGTAGCGATGCGAGCAATCATCCGGCGTACGGCGAAGACCCTCCCTTGTACGTCGGGTGCCACCTTACGTTGCCAGATGGTTTGCGTGCAGGCGTTGATGATCGGCACCGTGAATAGGAACATGAAAGCGGCCGTGACGATAAGAACGACGTTGGGCTGAAATCCCGCTAGAAGACAGGTGGCACCTTGGATACAAACAAACGCCACGATGGCCTGCACGCGCCGCTCGGGACCGCCCCAAGCACTCATCAGCGCTGCACCGAGCAACATGCCGGATGACGCTAGGGTCAAGACGACCCCCGTCACTTCGGGGCCGTGCAAGGACAAGACGAGCGGCGTAAACAACACGATTACCATTCCCGTTGCGAAGTTCACAACGGAAAAGAGAAGTACAAGCCGCAATAGCCCCTTACGAGCTACTATGTACCTCCAGCCGAAGGCTGCTTCCTGCCACAGCGTGCCCCTGGCCGCGGCTCCTTCGGCGGACCGGGCAGGACTCGGAATGCGCACCACAGCCAACGTCGTGATCGCGAAGGCTGCAGTTGCCAGGTCGATCGCCAGCACGCCCCGTGCGCCTATCGCGACCAGGAGCACACCGGCGAGGGCGGGAGCCAGCACTTCCGCTACGGCGCTGGCCATCTGGACCATGCCGCTGGCCCGCCCGTACTGGGACTTCGGTACGAGCACCGTGATCGCGGCGGTGTAGGCCGGGTTTTGGAAAGACGCGCACAAGGCATTAATGGCGCTCGTGACGTAGATTTGCCACGGTTCAAGGCGCCCGGCAAACAACAGCAAGAACAGGGCGAGCGTACCGAGAGCGGCCACCGCATCGCTGACGAGCATGACCCTGCGCCGGTCCCAGCGGTCGACCAATGCTCCGGCGATCGGCGAAAAAAGGATACCGGGCAACGACGCGCTCAGAAAGATGCCCGCGTAACTCGTGGTCGAACCGGTCGTTTGCAGGATCCACACCGCAAGCGCAAAACTGGACAGTGAAGATCCAGTTACCGAAACCAGCTGACCGAGCCAAATGACAAAGAATGTGCGCATGCCTGAGAACGGCCGCGGTTTTCCGTGGCTCAAGTCGACGTCACCATCCTGGGCCTGACGGTCTGCGCCGGCCTGTGCTATTAGGGAGTGCCCCCCGGCAACGCCGGGCGCGGCACTTACTTTTTCACACTAGCCCGAAAAGCGTAGTGGTGTCAACTGGTGAGAGTTGTGTAGTCAATATTCAAGGTAACAGGTTGGGCGAGCAGAGTGGTCAACTTTTCGGCGATCGCGCTAATGGTAATGGTCAACAACTAGGTTAGCGGACCCACCCAAATCCCCTGATCGATTCTAAGCTAATTGCGACGCTCTTTGAGCCATATCTACTGAGTCCGATCAAAGTGGTTCACGTGAAGCGCTACTAGACATCCAGATTCGGAGGACAGCTGCAGGGTCTGCCTGGAATCTTACGTACAGAAGAGCGGCGAAGCGACGTTGTACAGCTGACCTCCAGCAGCGGCAACAATTCCTATCCTAG
>JAAYLA010000069.1 GCA_012522135.1 Bacillota bacterium
ACGCCATACGCCCGGCGTAGAAGGGATATCCTTGATATATCCAGCTGCCGGCGGCCAGCGTGTCCGGCTCGTGCGTCAGCCGGAACGTGCGCATATCGTACGTCTCCACCGCAAAGTCGCCGATCAAATAGACCGGTTCGAAGCTCATATCCTCCCGGAAGCGGCAGGCCAGTTCGATCACGTTTTCGCCGCGGCGCAGCACATGGCCAACGGGCAAGCGCTGCATGGCCGGATCGATCCACCAGTCTCCGCTGGGCGAAACCGGCCGCCCGTTCACCGCCACTGACCACTCGGCCGCCTCTTCCACGACCAGTTCCAGCTGCTGCTCCGGGCTGGGGTCGAAGGCCAGATCCACACGGAAGCAAAGGCGCGTCAGTTCGTCCACGGGTTCGGGCGGGCCGCCGGCGTACTTCCTCCACGGCTGCACCTCGCGGAAGGTAATCTCGGGCCAGCCGTAGCGCCTGCGCAGCAGCCGTTTCAGCGCGGGCTGGGGAAGGGGATGGCTCCACTCCGTGGCCTTGCCGTCCGGCCCTTCCAACTGATAGGCGCAGCGCGCGAGAACCAGCACGTTCGGATCGCGTCGCTCGAACCGCCAGCGGCGGCCGAGGGTCCTGCGGCGGACGGGTCCCCTCGGCTCGTGGCGTCCGGTGGGCGACGTGCCGGTGATCGCGCGCTGGCCGTCCGGGGCGCTGGCTGGCACCGGACTTGCCGGCGCGCCGCGTACCAAGAGAAGGTGCGATTCCTCCACCGCAAAATCGAGCTGTACCTGTACCGTCGGGCCCATCTCGCCCTCGTCCACCACGGCATGGGGCAAGGCGGCGGCCGTTCCCGTCGCGAGGTCGAGCCGCTCCACGACGGGTTCGCCTTGTACATCGTCCGGCAGCTGGATCAGCACGTTTACATCCCGGTGCGCCGCCGGTCCCACGTTCACGGCGAAGACGAGACGCCCACCTGCGAGCCGGCGCACGTGGGTGTAGATGCAGCCGGGTTCGGAAAGGTCGATGCGGGCTTTGCGGGAGCTTACCGCGGGCAGCCACGCCAGCAGGTCCCGGGCGGTGGGGAAGATGTGTATGCGTGACAGGAGGCGGGACAGGCACTCGTCCGGCAATCCGTCGACGAACTGCGGCATGCGGCCTACGGCTGCTACCTTGCCGCCTGCGTCGAGGAGCCGCTCCAGTAAATCGACGGTGGAGGCGAGGAGGTTCACGCACGGCGGCAGCACCACGACGTCGTAGGTCATCGCGCCCACACGTAGCCGAGCGCCTTCTACCGCGGCCAAATCTTGTAAGATGAGCTCGTCACCCAAGTCGTGGGACCAGCCTTCGGCCGACAGGTCCTTTACGAGATCGTCCAAGTCCAGTTTGAGCCGTTCCTTGAGATGCGACGGGACAATGTGCGGATCACCGATCGTTTCGAAGGGCTGGCGACTTGCCCTGTGACCCACCCAGACGCTCGTCATAGGGTGGAGGACGAGCACTTCAGCCTCGTATGTGCCTTGGGACAGCGCGTAATGTAAACGAGACAGGTATTCGTGCACCACCGGGTAGTCGTCCCAGTACGGCTGGTGCCCGAGAAACGAGGGCGGATGTTCGTGTTTGCGCTCGCCTCGCAAACTGTAATGGCTTAGGTGCGGCACGAGCAGGTTCACGCCCAAGGCCGCCTGCCATTCGGCGATGATTTTCTGCTTGGCGAAGTTCAGATCCCACCCCGCGCCGCCGTAGGTCTCCGACAGCACCCGGGCCCGGCCGGTCTGGTGGGCGACGCTCGTGACGGCCTTGATCATCGCAATATTGCCCATCTGCTCGGGGGTGCCGTTCCAGATTCCCCGCTCGCCCAGGTCCCACTTTTGCCGGTCCTTCAGGCTGTCGCGGCCCAGAAGATCGACGCCCGGTATGTGCTGCCACGCCGTAGGGAGCATGATGCTGCCGGTGTAGTCGGGCGTCAAGGCGTGCTCCCAGAAGTGGCCCGTGAGCAGGAGGCCGTGTTGGTCGCACCAGTCGTAAATCGGACGCAGCCAACGTTCTATAAAAAGGCGGGAGAGGAGCTGCCAGTAGCGGACCCGCGTCCTGTAGCCGTGGACCGTGTCGAGGACAAGCTCGGGAAGGCGCGGCACCAACTCTTCACCGAACGTCGCCCGGTACACTTGGGGAAGGTCGGGCGTCCAAGGTAGGGCCAGGAGAAAGTCGGGACTTGACGAGCGCAAGGGTTCGAAGTGGGGTTCATCGGTGAAGACGCCCGGAATCACGGTGCCGAAATGCTCCTTGAACCGCAGGTACGGTTCGTAGGCGACCGCGAGGAACGCGGCGGCCGCCTTGGGATGTAACACGTCGATGTACGGCCGCCCGTTGAGCCAGGGAATGCCGGGATGGGTGGCGACGAAAAACTCGATGAGCTGGGCGTGGGATGCGGGCGGCGGGCCCTCCTGAGAAGCTGAGCGGTAATCCGTCCGGCCCGGCGCGTGCTGGAGGACCCAAAACCGCGCGACCGTGTGTTCGTGGGGCGCGTCGGCCGGGCTTACCAAACGGCAGTGGAGCATCTTCTGGGCCAGCGTAGGGTCGTGGTCGTGCACGAGGCCGCCGGCAAAACCGCTCGGATAGCTGCATTCGTCGTAGATCCACACCTGCATACCCAGTTCGGAGGCACGGTCAACGCAGAGCGCAAAAAGTTCGAACCATTCATCCGAAAGAAAAGGCGTCCAAATGCCGGGGCGGGCGTGTGCGTAAAATCCTCCGACACCGGCTTTGTGGAACTCGTCGATTTGCCGCAGCGCGCCTTCTCTTGTGATGGAATCGTTCCACGACCAGAAGGGCATAGCCCGGTAGCTCGGCGGCGGCGTGGCGAAGGCGTCTGGGTCCAGGCGGCGTTCCGTCCGGTAAGGGGCGGGAACGGCGTTCGGCTTCGGGCTCAGCTTCTGCATCGTGCGTGTCGGCCTCCTTGTCGCGTTTGTTTTCCGTCAGGGGATGCGTTCGCCTCGGCGTGGGAAAGTCCCTTGTGGCCTGTCCGCCGATAAAGCAGGGGAGCCGCGGCGCTGCCCGCTCCCGCGACGGTGTGCTCGTCTTCGGCGGGGAGGATGGGAAGACGATTTATTCCCGGCCCAGGACGATGTCGAGCTCCGACTGGATGAGCTGCGTCACGAAGGCCAGGGCGTCTTGGGGCTGGCTGACTCCGTTCATCACGTCGGCAAAGGCCCGGTCCAAGGCCGTCACCGTAGTCGCTGCTGAGGGGCATGACCGGTCGATGGAACTGGGCCGTGGCCGCCATGCGCAGATAGGGCTGCAAGTACGGGTCCTCCAAATACTGCGGGATGATCTCCGATTCCAAGTAAGCCGGGATCCAACGGGCCGGACCGAACAAGATGGCCGAGCCCTGGGGATCGGCGGCGAGAAACTTGATGAATTCCCAAGCCAAGTCGGGTTCCTTCGTGCCCGACATGATGCCGATCGCAATGCCGATCGCCCAGCCGCCTACCCAGGACGGATTCGCCGGACCGCCGTCTTCCTTATACGGTTGGGTGCCTACGCCGAGTGGAATGTCGGGATGGTCGTCGAGCCAGCGGGTGAGGGTTTCCGTCACGGCAAAGCGCATGGCCTCGCCACGGTGGGGGAAGTCGAACTGGGCCGCCTGCGCGGCCCCTCGTCGCTCGGCAGACCGGCCTGTTCGACTAAGTCTTTGTTCCACACGAGCGCGAAGTTGGGGTCGACCTTCAGCGGCAAGGCGTACATCGTGCCGTCCCAGAACATCTCGTTCCAGGAGCCGGGGACGAAATCGTCGGGGTTGACGTCGCTACTTGCCACATATTGATCGAGGGGCAGCAAAAGTCCGTTGAAAGCGTGTTGACCGAGGACGTCGGTGGCGACCAGCACGACGTCGGGTCCCATCCCGGAGGCCCACAAGGTAATGGCACGGTCCGTCGACGCCGACCAAGGTTGGGTCAGGGCCGTTACCCAGAGGATCTCGACTGCGACGTCTGGATGCTGCTCTTTGAACGCCTCGACAACGGGCATAAACCCACGGGACGTCGCATCTTCCGGCCACCAGTTTACGCCGAAGGTCAGCTTCTTTTGGGCCAGGGCCGCGGGCGCCGAGGCCATCGCCAGCAGCACGAGGCCAAGACACAGCTTCACTACGTTACCGCCGGACATCTTGTGCACAAGCGACACAGCGCGACACCTCCAATTTCGCTTTGTTCCGGCTGCCGGGCAATTCTTCTGCTGCGCTCGGCTCCGGGGGTGTATCTTTCTTACTAGGTTTGTGGTCCGCAGCGAAAAATCCTCTAAAGGAAACGCGAAAACTCATACAAAACCAACTTCATAATGGTCAATTAGGTGTTGGTCTTTGTGGGTGGAAGGAGGTGTGAAAGGCAGAAAAACAACAAAAAGGAGGAGGGTGGGTCCTCCTCCCGGCGGTTTTCATCTCTCGACGGGGCTTTTGGCGTTACGGATCGCCGTGGGTGCCGGCAAACAACGCGCGCCTCAGTTCACCCATGGCTGTTGCCGGAGCCAGTTTTCAACCCCGGTGCGCATCGCTTCCAGCCCCTCCGGTATCGTGACCTGACCTTGGCCGATCCGGTCGATTTGGGTGCGCACCGCGGACAAGCCGTCGTCGACCAGATTGGGAATGCCCCGTCCCTCGGCGATCGCCTCGATAAAGAAGTGGCGGTCCTTGGGACTTGTGTACGCGTTCATCCAGCTTTCGACCGTTACGCCGCGGTGGGGCACCATCGTGCCGCGCATCGATACCGCTAGTTCCATGGCGTCGCGGGAACTGAAGAACTTGATGACTTCCCAGGCGGCGGTGGGCACTTGCGACGTTTCGAAAATCAAAAGGCCAATGGCATTGAGCAAGCTCGGGCGGTTGCCGGTGGGGCCGATCGGCAGCCGGGTTACGTTCCACGGCACGCCCGTGGCCTGCTCCGCCGGAATCGCGTGCTGCATGTAAATGGTGTTGCCAAGACCCATAGCGATCACTTCAGTGCGCACAATGTTGTCGGCCGTGCGTCCTGTAATTACACCGGGCGGGGCCATGACCTTTTGGCCGTGGATCAGGTCGACCATGAACTCGAGGGCCCGCTGCATTTCCAAGGTGTCTCCGGTAAAGGCGGTCGGTTCCTTCACGCGATCGACGAAGTCCGCGTCGAAGGCCCAGATCATCGGCATCCAGTGCATCCACTCGGGAAAGCGGACGGCCCAGCGATCGATGACACCGTCGCCGTCCCGGTCCACCGAGAGCCTCCTGCCGAGCGCTGCAAAGTCGTCCCAGGTCCAATCGGGGTGCGGATAGGCCAGGCCGGCTTCGTCGAAGGCCTTCTGGCTGTAGAAGGTGGCCATAGCTTGCAGATCGATCGGAATGCCGTACTGGCGCCCACGCACGTTAAAGAGGTCCATGGCCGGCGGGAAGAACTCTTCGAAAACGGCCTTATCCCTTTCCACGTACGGTGTAAGATCGCGAGCGATGCCTTCGGAACCCCAGTTGTTCACCACGTGGGGATCGTAGTAGCCGATGTCGAGCGGTTCACCGGCCACGAGCATCACACGCATCTTCTGTATCGCGTTCGTCCCCGCTACCGAGACGATCTCCACGCGGATTTGGTCTTGCCGCTCGTGGAACAGATCGATCACCCGCCGCTGCCAGGCCGATTCCTCGGGACGCATGAATTCGAGCATGTACACCGTCGTTTGCGCCGTGGCGAGCGAAGAGACAAAGAAAACGCACGAAAGCAGCAACACAAAGCGCGCGGCGCCGGTCCTTCTCCTGTGCACGGTCATGTGGGCATCTCCCTAATGCATTCTGTTTGTCTGTATGGATTCGGCACAACTCAGAAACATCCTCCTCGTGAGTTGCTTAGATTCAGTGCACTGTAAGGGTGGATGCCCGGCCGGATGCGAAGGGTCGGTTGCATCCGGCCCGAGAAGGTTGCGTTAAACTGCAGGCAGAGGCGGAAATCTAGTCGCTCTGGGCCTGATCTGCGTTTTCCGGTTCGAGGCTGTAGGCGACCAGCACCGGCTTGTGGTCTGAGGGAGCCAGGTCGCCTTTTGCATAATCGACTACCTCGCACACCATCGGACGCAGCGGGCCCCTGTAGAGCTGCCAGTCGAGTACGGCCGGTGCGCCTTTGGCCGTGGGGAAGGCGGGGTGCGTGGGCGGCGGATAGGTACCCCGCCCGCGCCAGCAGTCGGTGAGGCCGCCTTCACGCAGCTTCTTGATGGCATTGTTCGATTCGTTCAGGTCGCCCATGAAGATGAGGGGCTCGTCGGGTGGAACGAGGCGACCGAGGGCTTCAATGGTTTTCTCCGCCTGTGCGACACGAGGGTTGACGTGGGTCTCCCGTTCGACCTTGTGTCCGACCCAGGTGTAGTGGGCCGTGGCGACGACAATCGTGCGGCCGGTGCCGACGATGCGCAGGCGCACCCAGAAAAGACGGCGCAGGGGCTCTAGAATGCCGATGTCCTCCGCGCCGTGTTCAACTTTCTCGAACAGGCCTTTGTACCAGTAGATGTTGCCCTCGCGGGTCCAGCCTTCGAAGGGGTCATCCACACGTTCAAAGTCGTGCAGTTCCTCGTCGATGACATCCCGAGTCTCAGGCCTGAACTCTTGCAGTGCGAGGATGTCGGGCCGCACGTCGGTCAAAAAGCCGCGCAGCGCCTCCTCGCGCTCCGGCCAACGGTTTACGCCCCAGATGTTGTACGTTGCCACCACGAATCGCGTCGGTGTCACCGTTTTCGTCTCCTTTCGCCGGGTTCGAGGCTGTCGGTTGAAGGAACAGGCGTGAGGCTTCCGGGCTCAACCCTCGGGCCCAACGGGCAAGGGGCAGCCGCCAAGGGGTCAGCCGCCAGGATGCAGGCTTGCGTTGATGCCTGAGGGACCGGGCGTCACGCTGCAGGCCGTGGGCTTGGGGCTTGTGCCGTTCGGCATCGCGCTGCAGGCCCGACGCCTCAGGAATAAGCCTTCACGCTTGAGTCGCACATTCGGTGGATCGGCGGGGATCCCTGCTCGGAGTGTAGGAAAATTGAGGCTGGGGGGGCCGCGGAGGCCGCGGAGGCCGGGGAGGCCTGAGGGGCCGCGGAGGCCGGAGGGGACGGGGTGGCGGAAGGGGACGGGGAGACCAGGGAGGCCCGAGGCGGTCCAGAGGTCAGGTGGCCTAGGGAAAGTAGGTGGTAAAGGGATGCGGAGGGAATTCGCGCGCACGGCCAGCGGGGCAGGGCCGTAGCTGGTCTTCCCGGCGAAGAGGCAGGTAACTAGGTGCCCGGCGGGTCGGGCGCTGCCTGAGCAGGCCGGTGCCGAGAAGGCGCAGCTAGTGTGGTGCCCGGCCAGCGGGGCACGGAGACCGCGTGCGCCGGTGGCAACGGCATGCCTGTGGGCCAGCGCGTATAGCAGCGGCTGCGGCTGTGCCGGCGCAGTCGGTCTGTAGGGAGGACGGCGCGGCTGGGGCCGGTGCGTTCCGGTGCCCGGCCAGCGGGGCAGGGCCGTAGCTGGTCTTCCCGGCGAAGAGGCAGGTAACTAGGTGCCCGGCGGGTCGGGCGCT
>JAAYLA010000070.1 GCA_012522135.1 Bacillota bacterium
AACACAGCCACCTTGGCGATCTGCGCAGCGGGGCCAAGCTCGTATGAGGGCGCCGGGCGCGGGCCACAACCGGTCATCACAAGGAGGTCTCCTGTCTTGCTGGAAATACTTGCGCACCGCGGGAACATGCACTGGTATCCGGAGAACACTTTGCTCTCGTTTGCCAAGGCCCTCGAAGCAGGGTCCACCATGATCGAGACGGACTTGGCCATGACCGCTGACGAACACATCGTGCTCATCCACGACCGCACCGTTGATCGCACGACCGACGGCACGGGAAAAGTTGCGGATCTCACTTTGGAGGAAATCAAACAGCTCGACGCCGGTTCGTGGAAGGGCGCGGAGTTTGCCGGGCAGCGCATTCCCACCCTGGCGGAAGCGCTGGACTTCGTCGGGAATCGCGCCCGGTTCGTACTGGAGATCAAGCCGAAAGACATGTCGGACGACGATATTCGCCGCCTGCTCCACCTCACGTGCGCCGTGCTGAGCGAAAAGGGCGCCTTGGATAACGTGATCTTCTCGTCGGTTGAGATGCGGGCCTTGCAGTTAGTCCTGGAACTGCAACCTGGCGCCAAGTGCCTCATGATCGACTACACAACCGGCCTGGACCTCATCCGGCAATGTCAAGACCTCGGTATTTACGGATGGATTGCGAAGTACGACACCGCCACGTACGAGCGCGTCGGAGCTGCGGTAGAGGCCGGGCTCTTTACGCTTGTAAGCCTGCGCTTGAACCTGGGAGACCTGATCCTCGATGCCGTAAAGTGGGGCGTCCACGGCTTCGGTACGGACAATCCAGCGCTGCTGATGGATTTCTTTAGGGAACGAAGCATTCCGGCTCCGTAACCTGCTCGGTAGCTTAGACCCTGTCGGCACGTCGGCCGCGGTACCGAAGTAGCACAGGATCCTACGGACGCGCAAAGCCGGACCCATCCTGACGATGGGTTCGGCTTTGCACTTGCCCGTCTCCGGCGGCCTTATGAGGAGGGTGTGTTCACGCGATACAGTGGCTGCCGCCTTCACGCCACCGGGACCGCTGCTTTGCGAATGCGTTGCTCAATCGATCGTGACCGTGACGGGACCGATCCACGCCACACCGTCCGGAACACGGTCGAACATGCTGAACTCAACCGCGTTCACAGCCTCCACGGGCCCGCGGAAGGCACCCGTGCCCGCTCTCGACCCGTTTATGTACACGACAAAGCTCTGGGAGGGCACGTCCACTTCCACCCGCACCGTGTTCCACAGCGAGACGTAATAATCGCCGAGCTGCGTCCACCGGCCCGAGTAGTAGGAAAGAGCACCACCGGCCAGGAACGACAGGTACACTCCGTGGTGAGGCGACAGCGCCGTCTCGTCTTCTCCCAGGTTGCCCACCGTGACCACGACGTTCCGTTCGCGGGTGGCGATGTAGGCCGTGAATTCGATGACTACCCTATCCGTCACTTCAGGAAACCGCACGAGGAACCCGTCGGCCAAGTCTCCTTCCTTCCGGAGCCGCACGGCCTTCCGGCTGAGGAGCGCATTCTCATCCACTGCCGGCTCACCCTTCGTCACGTGGAACCCGTCAGGCAACGATCCCACCGGCACATCGTCATACTCCCAGGTCCAAGCTGTTGCACCTTCTGCCGCTGCTGTAGGCAACGCACATCCTATGACAACCAACACGCACAGCGTCGCTACTCGCAAAGCCGTGCCTTTGTACCAAGAGCAGATCATTAAGCCTACCTCCCCTTGATTCGTACCCTATCCTAAGACACAACCGGTTCCTTGGCCCAGCCCCAGGGGCCCTGGAGATGCTTCCCTTCTTTCCTAGCGGCTCTCCGTTTCGTCACCTCCTGCCTCCACTACGTCCGCCGGCCCCCGCGTGAAAACCGGAACCCGCATGGCCAAGACTTCGCGCTCGAAGTTGGCGGCCATGACCCGGTACCCGTCCGCGTTCGGGTGAAGATTGTCGGGCAGCAAGTGGGCGTACTCAGGCCCGAGCACGTGCAGGCCGTCAAGATAGTAGATGTGCTTATCTCC
>JAAYLA010000071.1 GCA_012522135.1 Bacillota bacterium
CCCGTGACCGACCCGAAAGTGCCCCCGAGAATTCCGCGGCCCAGTCGAATTCAGACAAGGCAGCACGCCGTTTCACCGAATCGACGCCCGGATTGCACGATCGGTTCAAAGGGCACACTTTTCGCGCCCAACTGCGATCTGTAAACTACGGCAGGCTGGCGGTGCGCTGCAAGGGATTGGCTCTTGCTCAGAGAAGAGGTGCTTGTCTTTCCGGCCGAGCAGCGCAGCACGTCAAGCCGGAGGAAACGTAAGGAGCGAAGCAGTATGGAGAACCTCTTTGAACTCATCAGGGACGAGCTTCAGGCCAAGCGGGACGACGACGGCTGTCACGCAGATGATCTGACGCCGATACAGGAACGGTTTGCGGCCTTGCACGAAAGCGGAGATTACGCGGCGTTGGAGGAACTGTATCAGGAACTCGTTACCATTCAGCCCCGTGAGCCCCGGCCCCACGAGCCGTCCGATTTGGAGGGGATTCGGGCGGCGCGGGCAGCCGGACCCCGCATATACGACGTCGACCTGCCGGACGATGTGCTTTACAACAAGGTGCTGGGCGGTCTTCTCGGCAGGGCGGCCGGCTGCGCCCTCGGCAAGCCGGTGGAAGGATGGAAGCGAGCCGACATCGAGGCGTACCTGCGGGTCTTCGGCGAGGAGGACCTGACCGATTACGTGCCCTGGGCCGACAGCGTGCCGGAGGGCGTGCCCCGGGTGTCGCCGTGGCAGCGCAAGGCATGTCGCGGCGAGATCCGTTTCATGCCCCGAGACGACGACATGGACTACACCGTGCTCGGGCTTCACATTTTGCAGCATTCCGGCCTCGATTTCACGACACACGATATGGCCAACCTGTGGCTGTCGACTTTGCCCTACCACTGCACCTACACGGCCGAGCGGGTGGCATATCGCAACTTGATTTTGGGCAAGTGGCCGCCGGCGACGTCTACCTACCGCAATCCGTACCGCGAGTGGATCGGGGCTCAGATCCGGGCCGACGGCTTCGGCTACGCCTGCCCCGGCCGGCCGGAGCTTGCCGCCGAGCTGGCCTGGCGCGACGCATCGCTCAGCCACGTGAAGAACGGCATCTACGGCGAGATGTGGATGGCGGCCGCCATCGCCACGGCCTTCGTCACGGACGATATATACGAAGTGATCGAAACGGCCACGAGCGAGATCCCCAAGGAGAGCCGCTTTGCCGCCATGGTGCGCAATATGCTCGGCTGGCGTGAGGAGTATCCCGATTGGAAGACCTGCTGGGAGCGGGTGAACCAGGAGTACGGCCACCTCAACTGGGTCCACACGATCAACAACGCCGCCCTGGTCGTGCTCGGCCTGCTCTACGGCGAGAAGGACTTCGGGCGCACCATTTGCATCGCGGTGCAGGGCGGCTGGGATACCGACTGCAACGGGGCTTCGGCCGGGTCCATTCTGGGCGTGATGCTTGGCGCGCAGGCCTTGCCCGAAAAGTGGGTCGGGGTCCTCAACGATACGCTCGAGACGGCGGTGTTCGGTTACAACTACCCCAAGTTTTCCGACCTGGCTCGGGTAGGGGCAAAGCTGGGCCGGCAGGTGATTGACAGGACGAGGGGTTAGAGCCGCCGCCGGGCCGTGGTCGCGGCATTATGGAGGAGGGGCCTCAGGACGCTCCCGGAGACCGTGCCGGAGGCCCTTCCAGCCCCCGTTCCCCCTTCCCCCACACGCCGTGAAACAGCTGCGCAGTCATCCTGCCATCTTGCCTGGGCGCCTGCGGCGTCGTCCAAGCCTTCCCCACCAAGCCCGCCGCGTCCGAGCCGGTTCTTCTTCCGGCGGTGGCGTCAGCCGGTCGAGGCGGCCTTGACGCAAAAACAGAGGATCGACGGTGACCAAGTACAGCCGGATGAAAAGCGCGGCTCCGATAGGCAACACGGCTTGAAACAGCAGCCGATACATCCAAGACAAAGGCCTTCTCGCCCAGCCTAGGGTGCGCCGCCAGACCAAGATGCGGCCCGTCCACGGAAGCGAAAGCAGCGCAGCCCCGACGACGCCCAGTTGCCACCATGCCCACGTGAGCTGCAGCGCGCGCGGCCGCACCAGCCAGTCCCAGCCGAAGGCCACAAGCGCGGCGGCGGCCGCGACGGCCAGACCCGCCAGCGCGGGCGCGAGCCACGGGACGAGACGAATCGCTTTGAACACGGTGCCGCGGGCTACCTCGAGCTGTTTGAGGTATTCGGGAGTGGGGCGTTCCATCCACGGACGCACGGCCAAGAAGCGCCAGTCGGATCGCTGACCCCGCCTCGCAAACTGCGTGACGGAGGGAGTCCGCTGCAGCGCCTGGCGGGTCAAATCGTAGCCGAGATACATCAGGCTGAACGCTTCCACTTCCGTGAACGAGTCCAGGTCCGTGCGCACCCGGGCCAGCAGGCGCTGCACCCGTGCGTCGATGCGCGACTTCGGCCCGGGCGGTGCCGCCGGGGCAGGAGGGCTCGTTTCCGCACCGATCCACTGCGTCTGCTCGACCGGGAGCCCCTGCTGCAGATGGATCAAGGCGACCGACCGTGCCCGCGCACCGGCTGTTATCCCAAAGAGCTGCTCTTCCCGTAGCCGGTTCATCATCACCGAGTTGGTGCGCAACAGAACCATGGCGGCGGAGGTGCCGGGGTTCGGGTCTTCGTCCATGGGACCCGACGCGTCGCTGATGATCAGGTGTTCGCATTCTTCGTCCAGGAGTCCCTGAACCCCTTGATTGTCGTGGACCCCGCCGTCGACAAGCTCGATGCGGCGGCCCGGGTACATGTCACTGATCGCCAAAGGGTGAAACAAGCCCGGTACCGCGGTCGAGGCAGCCACGGCCGTGCCGAGGGGCATGTCGCGCAGGTGGTCGGGCAGGTCATCGTAACCCGGCGCCCGCACAAGGCGAGGGAGTTTGTCGACCTCCACGGCTTGACGGCTCAGACGAGGCGGCTCGCCCATCTGCGTCGCTTCGAACCGCCAGTTGCGTCCGGTATTGAGCGACGTCGCGTTGATGAGCAGGATGGGGACCTTGGCAAAGCGACGTGCATTATCCCGCCGGGGATGGAAATCGTTGGCTTCTCCCGCGGGGATGATCTTCAGCTCGCGCATCGGTACGGCCTCGCGGGCACCGCCTCGGTACACGTGCCGATAAAAATAGCGGTGGTACAGCTCGCCCATACGGTGACTGCGCGTGTAATCGGGGCGGCGCATTTTCCAGTTCTTGCTCAAACTGGCGAAAGTGCGCATCCGAAGGTTTTGTTGGACCCCGTAGAGCAGACCTTCTTCAACCGCCGCCACCACTTTCAAGTAATCCTCGTCCGTAACGTCGTGGTCGGGCTTGGATTCGAGGAGCTCTTTCACGTGCAGGTAGTACAAGGCCCCGACGATGGAGCCGCCGGACACGGTGGAGATCACTTCCACGCGGCGCAGAAGCCCCACCTCCGCAAGGCGCGCCAGGACGCCTACGTGGAACAAGGATGCCCGAAAACCTCCACCGGAAAGGGCCAGGCCCACTTTGCCTTGCTGTGCCGCCGTGTTCTCCTTGTCCACCCTACGCGGTTGCACTCGTTCTCGCTTTGCCGTTGCAGTCTGCTCCACTGGAAACCCTCCGCTTCGCGGTCACACGGCCCGCTCGAGGTCACTACCACTGTATGTAGACAAAATTGTGGTGATTCGGCAGATTCTCCTCTGTGGTGCAGATTCCCTGCCGCGGATTGCGCTTGTACGTATATAGCACCCTTCTTTTGGAGAGTAGGCATCGCATGATACCTTGCGTATAATGGATGTACGACCGGCTGCTTTCCACATGAGTTCTGAGGAATTACTTAATCATTTTCAAAGGAAACGGACTCATGTAACACGTATAGTATAAGTAGGGAGTTCCTTAGGTCGGACCCGTTGACGTTTTCCGTGGCTTGTGGGAGAATGACGGACACAGTGCCAATTGGAACGCTGGCTATCGGGTTGCAGCTTGGGCGTAATGGACAGCCAGAGAGGAGATGGCGCCTATGACACACCTATTCTTGATCCGAAATGGCGAGACAGCTTGGAATGCCGAGGGGCGCTATCAGGGGCAAGCCAACCCTGAACTCAACCAGCGCGGTGTCGAACAGGCAAAGCGTGTCGCGGAGGCGCTTCGGGGAATCGAGTTTGACGCGGCTTACACTAGCGACTTGGACAGAGCGCACAGCACGGCGGAGATTTTGTCGCAGGACGGCATGTGGATCGTTTCCGATAGCCGCTGGCGCGAACTGTCCTTCGGTGAGTGGGAAGGGAAGCGTTTCGAAGAAATTGCCGAGCTCGACAGCGTCCGCCTGCGGGAGTGGGTGAAGGATCCGATCGCCTCGCCTCCCCCGGGCGGTGAGAGCCTCAAGGAACTGTCCGATCGCGTGCTTTCCGCTGCGATCGAGCTGTGTGAGGAGTATCCGAACGGCAACGTGCTCGTCATTACCCACGGTGGCCCGATCCGCTGCCTCGTCGCGGAGCTCGTATTGGGCGATCTGCGCCGCATGAGCGAAGTTCAGACCGAACCGGGCAGCATCACCGTGCTCGGCGTGGAGCGGGCCGATAACGATCTCGGGTGGAAGGCGCAGATTATGCACTTTGCCGCGACCGCCGGCGGTGCGCAAATTGCCTAATACGGTCGTCACGG
>JAAYLA010000376.1 GCA_012522135.1 Bacillota bacterium
CGGAAAACGCTCCTGCAACAGGCGAACCAAGGCTTCGGCTTCGCTCTCTGTCACGTCGGCGCCGTAGTAAAGGGTGATGATCTCGCTGTCATCGTCCCGGAGGGTCTCGACGAGAGTGTAAACTGCGGCCTCAAGATCATCGCTCACACCGACGATTTCGCCTTCGGCTATGCTGAGCGTCTGACCCTCGGTAATCGTCCAGCCGTTCATCTTCGCGTCACGCACGGCACGCGTGATTTCCCCGACGCGCACCGATTGCATGGCACGGCGCATGGCGTCGAGCACTTTTTCGGCCGGCTCACCGGCCGAAAACGCCATCATGGCGGCGATAGCCTGCGGCATGGACGTGGTGGGGAGCACCGACACCCGTTTTGAGCTAAGGCGGGCTACTTGTTCCGCGGCAAGGCGCACGTTGCGGTTGTTCGGCAAGAGAATCACATGGGCGGCATTGACTGCCTCGACGACCGCCAGCATCTCCTCCGTGCTGGGATTCATCGACTGGCCGCCTTCCACGAACTCGGAGCACCCCAGCTCGGACAAAATGGATCGAAAGCCGCTTCCCTGGACTACGGCGACCGCCGCCAACTCTTGTGCCGCGGCATTTAGAGAACGTTCGTCGGCGCGCTGAGCGCTCTCGTCCGCTGTATCGCGGTGACCGGCCTCTAGGTTTTGCAGTACCATGTTGCCTACGGAGACATCGGAAAGATCGCCGAACGACGCGCAGATCTCCATGGCGCTCCACGGCTCATTGGTGTGGATGTGCACTTTGACCGTCTTGGCATCGCCTACGACGAGCAGGGAGTCACCCGCTAGCTCCAGGAGGGCCGACTTGATGACTTCGCTTTGCAACTGCGCACCGTGGACCAGAAATTCAGTACAATACTTAAAGGTAATCTCGTCGGTCACCCGGATCCCCGTTGCTCCCTCCCTTTTGCCCGGGAGAGCGGCAACCGTGTTCGGCGCCGCACTGAACTCCCCGACACGTGCGAGGGCGGCCGCCGTTCCGTTTTGCAAGGCGCCCAAGCTCCCGTAAGCTGCCACTAACAGACCTTCCCCCCCGGCATCGACGACGCCGGCCTCGCGCAGCACGTCGAGAAAGCGGGGCGTATCTTGCAGCATTTTTCTGGCGCCTTCGAACGCGCCGATCAAGACCTTCGAAAGCTCCAACCCTTGTTCGGCAGCTTCACGGGCAGCCTCGGCGCCGGCCCTGCCGACCGAAAGCATGGTGCCTTCCACCGGTTTCAACACCGATTCGTAGGCGGCCTTGGCAGCAGACTCGAGAGCATGAACGATCTGATACGTATCCGCCTCTACTACGTCTTCCAGCGCTTCGGCCAGTCCACGGAAGAACTGGGACAAGATGACGCCGGAGTTGCCCCTCGCCCCGAGGAGGGCGCCTCGCGCTGCGGCCTTGACGATGCGTCCTAGATGGTCACCGCCGCACGCTTCGGCAGCTTCCAGAGCGGCCCGCATCGTCAAGGCCATATTCGTTCCCGTGTCACCGTCCGGAACCGGAAATACGTTGAGAGCATTCACGCGCTCCTGCTCGGCTTCCAGGCGTTCCGCCCCGCCCCGCAACATAAGCAGGAACGTTCGTGCATCTATCGACTTCATAAGCACCACCCACACGAAATATACGGCTTATTCGTTTCGTTAAGAGGCGCCGCTTTCCTCTCCGTGGTCCCGCTGGACATGCAAATCCCACGTGTGCTAGAATAATACGGTACTGTGACTGGGTCAACAAGAAGGGTGTGATTCCGTTTGGCTAGGCGTTGTGTCGTCTGTCAAAAGCAGACGGGAACCGGAAACAACGTATCCCACTCCAATCGTACATCTCGTCGCACGTGGGCGCCCAACGTCCAGAAGGTCCGCATCTTGGTCGATAAGCGACCGATGCGAGCGTACGTCTGCACCCGTTGCCTCAGGGCGGGCAAGGTGCAGCGCGCTATTTAACGGTAGGTGGCTGCGACCTGTCACGGGCCACGCGCTGCCTGGACGCGCCGGTTTGTGGCAGGTCGTATGGCACCTTTCCGATCGACCTCCGCCAAGGCCAGCCATTTTAAGCGCTGTGCACACACCTGTGAATATACACCATTCCAGGTGGTAACACCTTCCACACTCTCATCGTATGGCAAGACGAACGTATCGAGTCCCGCAAACGGGTTCCGGCCCCGCATTCCCCCGTTCAATATAATACGAATCCGGCGAATATCGAGTCCTAGATCGCAAAGGCGACCCAGCATGATGTCGGTCGCTCGCAGGGCAAACGCGTCGGCGGTGGTCACGACCCAAATCACATGGGACAAGCTGAGCGCGCTGATGGTCGCAAGGTCAAGGCGATGACTCAGGTCGACGATGGCCCAGTCAAAGCCCCGAAATACGGCATTTAACGTGGCAGACAGGTCGGAATGTTGGGCCGCAAGGGCGTCCCGCAGATCCATAGGCGCACCTACGAGACTTAAAGTGCGGTTGACGGGAACGGTTATTTTCTCCGGCGGGAAACGGTGGGCGTGGAGCAAGTGCCGCCCGGGCTGAACGCCGAGAGCGGAAGCCAAGACGCCGCCGCCGTGCAAGTCAAGGTCAACAAGGAGGGTCTTTCGCCCGCCCTCCGCCAGTCCATGGGCGAGATGGAGGCTAACGAAGGTCTTCCCGACGCCTCCCTTGCCGGACAGCACGGAGACGACCCGTGTTGCGTGCGTCATGGCGGATCACCCTGATTGCGTATGTGTGCGCGAGGCCGACAGCCAACCAGGGTGTCGTACCCGTGTGCTATGCACCCGATCGGTTGCAAGCCACTCCCGGCTGCCGGGGTCCCACCACCGGTCGTGCCCAACGGGGGGGTTCCCCCCTTTCGGGTGTTTTTTTATTGTGTGAACGAGGTGCACCCCGTCGGGTGCGGGACATTCCAGCAGCCGAGGTGCCGCACCGGTCGTGTATGCCAAGGACTCCTCCATCGCCTCTATATGATTTTTGATGTAATGACCTGCCCCCACATTGGGGGCGCCACTCCTCGCAGCTAGGACCAAACGCCGGTCATGTCCAAGGGATGAAACCCCAAAGGGTGCTTCATAATCGTCTACAATCCCGGAAGTTTGATTATCCTAGCCGGTATGCGATACGATGCGTGCGAATAAGGACGCTTACAAGCCATGCACAGGATAGGCTGCTATTTTCACCCCCTTACTGGTTGGGCGAACACCCCCTGGTTGACTGTCGGCGAGGCCAGTATACCCAACCGGCCGGCAACTTGTCAATTGTTTTACATATTGTATCCAATATAAATTGCATGTCGCAAATGTAAAATTCACCTCGCCCCGGGGGTCGCATTGCGGACGGCCTCTTGCAACTCCCGCCAAGCAGTCGCTGGGTCGGGCTGGCCGAAAATCGCCGAACCGGCCACGAGAATGTTTGCTCCCGCCTTACGCGCCAAAGGCGCCGTCGTTACGTCGATGCCTCCGTCGACCTGCACGTCAACGGGCAGGCCCAGATCGGCGACGCGGCGTGCAACCGCTTCTACCTTTTCCATCGTACGCGCGATGAACGCTTGACCGCCGAAGCCAGGGTTTACCGTCATGATGAGCACCAGATCAATGTCGGGCAATAGCCACTCCACGAGGCTTACCGGCGTATGGGGGTTAAGCGCTACGCCTGCGCGAATTCCGTGCTCCTTGATCAGGTGCACGGTCCGGTGCAAATGGGGACAAGCTTCCGCGTGCACCGTCAGCTGGTCGGCACCGGCATCCGCAAAGGCTGAGATGAAGCGGTCGGGGTGCTCGATCATCAGGTGGACATCGAAAAACTGCTGCGTATGGGCCCGCAGCGCCTTGACTACAGGCGGACCCAGCGTGATATTCGGTACGAAAGCGCCGTCCATCACGTCGATATGCAGCCACTCCGCCTCTTTGACGCGGGCCACTTCATCGGCAAGGCGCGCGAAATCCGCCGACAAGATCGACGGCGCAACGATCACCTTTTCAGACATATGCATGCAGAGCCCTAGGATACGTCCCGGGCCCCTGCTCCTCCTCTCCTTGATCTCACTGATAACGACGTCTCTCCGCCTCTTCCAACTCACCAAGCAGCCGAAGGTAACGTTCGTAACGCCCCGGGTCAATTTCGCCGGCACAGACGGCATCTCGCACGGCGCAACCCGGTTCGTTGCGGTGCAGGCACCCCGTAAAACGGCACGCGCCCCGCATCCGTCCCATCTCGGGGTAAAGCTCTGGAAGGCGTTCTAGCGAAAGCTCGCTCAAATCAAGTACGGAAAAGCCGGGCGAATCGGCGATCCAGCCTCCACCGGGCATCGGGACGAGCTCTACGGCGCGCGTCGTGTGCCGGCCGCGGCCTAGGCGCCTGCTCACTTCGCCCGTCTCGAAACGCTTTTCTTGTAGCAGCCAGTTAAGGAGGGAAGACTTACCTACTCCCGACGCGCCGGCGAGAACCGTCAGATGGCCGCTCAAGCCCCTAAGCAGCTCGTCACGACCCAGGTCGGCCTTCGGGCTCGTGACCGCCGTGGGAAAGCCCGCCCTCTCGTAAACTCGTATATACGCCTCGGCCTCCGCTCGCGAAACCAAATCGGCCTTGTTCCACACGATAAATGCCTGCAAGCCTTCGGCCTGGGTCAGAACGAGCAACCGGTCGAGTAAGTCGAGACTCGGGGGCGGCTCAGCCAAAGAAGCCACGAGTACCACCTGGTCCACGTTGGCGATGTACGGCCGTACGAGCGTCGACCGCCGAGGCAGGACCTCTTCGACGACGCCCTCCCCGTCCCCAACGCGCGCGAAACGGACTACGTCGCCCGGCAAAATGCGGACGCCCGATTTGCGCAAACGCCCCCTCACATGGCAACGCAGCACGTCGCCGCTCGGCGTGTGCACGGTACTCGCGCCTCCAATCGCCTGCGTTACGAGTCCCAAATCCGGGTGGTAAGATCCGGAAATGCGGGTCACGATATCTCGAACGTCCATGCATACCCCCCTGGTCCTTCTCGTTGAGCCGGTGTCGAAGCGGCCGACGCTCAGCGGGCTTCCGCGATGAGTCCCTGGGCCCTCAGTTCGCCTCCGATATACACTTGGTACATCGCGCCCGCTCCCCGTCCTTTGAGCATGTGGGTCACACGGGCATCTCCCCGGTGCACTCCATAGTAAACACGGCGAGCGCTGATGTTGTCGATGATGACGATCTCGACTTCTTGCTCGGGACCCGGTGGAACGTGAATCGTAATGAGCGATTGCACGATGACGTCGCCGTCGGATGCTGTCTCGTCGGTTGCCGTCTGACCTCCTGCGGACGGCACGAAACCTATCTGCGTCGCAGCCGCCGGACGGTAGACGAAGTTGACCACTGAACCTACCTCTACCTCGGCTCCCGGCTCGGGGAATTGATCGGTCACCTGACCGGGCTGAAAGTTCGGGTCTTCTTCCCCGAACGTCTCCCCTACCACAAGGCCCAGTTCCTCGACACGCTGCACGGCAAGTTCAAGGGGCTGCCCACGAAAATCCGGCACCTGTACGAGCGGCAACGGTTCGGCGCCCGTACTGAAAACGAGATCGACGGCGGTACCGCGCAGCACACGGGCATGGGGGGCCGGGTCTTGGGCGACGACTAAGTTGGGCGGAACATCCAATCGGTATTCCGTCGTCACCTCACCGACCTCGAGCCCCCATTGCACAAGGCGGAGCATGGCTTCACGCTCCGAGTGCATGGTCAGATCCGGCACTTCGACGATCTCTCTGCCGATGCTGACGTGAACCTCTATCTGGCGTCCCATCTTCACTGTCCGTCCGGGATCTTGCAACTGCCGCACGATCGTATTCACCGGCTGGTCCGAATTGACTTCCCGGACGATGCTCAGACCGAGGCCGTGCTCCTCCAATACGGCGCGCGCTTGCTCGACGGTCATGCCGAGAACCTCCGGAACGACCACGTCCTCGGGAAATAGACGGTCAAAGAAGGAAAGGCCTGCCCACACCGCGCCGGAAGTGAAGGACAGAAAGATGACGAGACCCAAAACAATGCGAAAGGCCAATGAGCGGCGTTTCTTTTTCTTGGCAGGCACCTGTTCGTCCTCCTCCTCCGGTGACGTGCCGTCTGCCTGGCCGGCTTCCGACTCGGTCCGGGACGCGCGGACGATGGTCGCCTCCAGCCCTGCCGCCCCGGCTCCCACGAGCGCCTGCTTCATTTCTTCCTCGGCCGGGAGCTGTGCTACGATCGTTGTCTCTTCATCAGGATCATGCGCCGTCCGCTCTCCCGCCGTTGCCTCCCCCGGATGATCGGGGTGCGGTCCGGGCTCCACGACCGTCACCGAGGCCGCGGCCACGGGTTCGGTCCTGGCACGATCGGCACGGACGCGCTGCAGGTCGGCCAGCATCTCGCCGATCGTCCCGTAGCGTTGGCTCGGTTCCTTTGCCATCGCCCGCAAGATCACCTTCTCCAGCGCCTCGGGTACATCGGGACACGCACGGCGCGGGGAATCCGGATCGCTCTGCAGATGTTTGAGTGCGACTGCTACGGGGCTTTCGCCGTCGAAGGGGACCTTACCCGTCACCATCTCGTAAAGAAGCACGCCGACGGAGTAGATATCGGAAAATACACCTACCTGCCGGCCAATAGCTTGTTCGGGCGACAGGTAGTGCACGGAGCCGATGACCGTTCCGGTTTGCGTCAACGTGGCCGTGCTGGCAGCCCGCGCGATGCCGAAGTCCGTCACCTTCACGTGTCCGTCGCGGGTGACCAGGATGTTGTGGGGTTTAATGTCGCGGTGAATGAGTCCCTGTTCGTGGGCCGTCTCGAGCGCCAGGCAAACTCCTTCGGCGATGTCGAGTGCCTTCGCGACCGGCAGCCGGCCTTGCTCACGCAGTATCTCCTTCAAGTTGCGACCTTCGACGTACTCCATCACGATGTAATGCACGTCGCCGTCGGTCCCGACGTCAAATATGTTCACGACGTTAGGATGGGAAAGGCTGGCCGCCGCCTGGGCCTCACGCCGGAAGCGTTCGACGAAGTCGGTGTCCGCGGCGTATTGGGGCCGGAGCACCTTGATCGCGACGCGTCGGCCGAGGATACGGTCGCGCGCGCGATAGACGATGGCCATACCGCCTTCGCCGCGTCGTTCTAAGATCTCGTATCGGTCGCTCAGGATCGATCCGACCACAACAACGGTCCCCCACTCTTGAGGCACATCCTCACGGCCTGTTCGCACCCACTGCGCCGCTGGCGACGTACTCGGCGCTGCGCTGGGCAATCGGTCCAGCCCCGTACGCACCCGACCCACCGTTCTCTACCAAGACCGCAAACGCCACGGCGGGCTGCCTGGCAGGTGCGAAACCGATAAACCATGCGTGAGGCTCTCCATGTGGATTCTCAGCCGTACCGGTCTTTCCTGCCAGAAGCGACGGGTCGATCCTTCCCGCGAAGGTGCCTTCGGCGACGGCCTTGCGCAAGCCCTCCTGTAGAATCTCCGCCGTTTCGGGACTGACCGCCCGGATCGGGGCCGTCCGCACGCCTGCAGCAAGCCGGCCCGCCGCCTCAAAATGCGTTACAAGGTGAGGATAAACCCGGTAACCCCCGTTGGCAATGACAGACGTCACAAGAGCCATCTCGAGGGGCGTTACCAGAACATCCCCCTGCCCGATGCCCGCGGCTGCCAACTGCACCGAGGACTGCAGACTGCCGAGCCGCCCTGCCCGGTAGGGAATCTCAAACCCAGGCTGATCACCGATACCCAACGCATGGCTCTGCAGGCGGAGGGGCTCCGGACCAAGTGCGACGGCCAAGCGGACAAAAACGACGTTCGACGAGAGAGCCAAAGCCTCAGCGGGTGACAGTCGGCCGAGGGCCCTGCCTCCTGCGTTCTGGACGACATAGCCGTCGATCACGATGCTGCCGCCGTCGTCCCACCGTGTCTCGGACGTAACGAGTCCACCTTCTAACGCGGCGGCAAGAACAACCGGTTTAAAGGCCGAGCCCGGCGGATAAAGCCCCTGCGTAGCACGGTTGAGCAAAGGGCTGCGCTCGTCTGCGAGCGCGTCGGACGTCACGAGGCCCGCGGCCGGCCTCGGCGAACTCGCCATCGCGAGCACGGCACCGCTCCACGGATCGAGCACTACCACCGCGCCCGTAAGATCGCCGAGGGCCTGTTCCACCACTTCCTGCAGAGCCAGGTCAATCGAAGTATGCACGCGCGTCGCGCCCGCGGCAACGCCCCCTCCGGTGATCCCGCGACTCAGTGCGCCGTCGAAGGTGCGTTCGAGACCTGCAGTACCGTACCGGGGGTGAACGTAACCTACCGTGTGAATCAACGACGGCAGAACGGGCAGACGCATCCCCGGTTCGACCGCCGTGGTGAGATTTTCTCCGCTCCGTGAGACGATTCCTCCCCTAAGCTCGGCGGATACGGCCATACGCAGGGCCACGGCGCGAGGGTGCGCGAGCAACCTGGGCCCCGCTACTAGCGTCCAATAGACTAGGGGAAGACCGACCAGGAGCCCGAAGGGCAGTGCCCATGCAAGAGCGCGAACGGGACGCGGCGCGCCCTTACACCTGCTTTGGGGGCCGGTCGAAGGTGTGTGACCTAGCGCGAGCAACAGAAAGGTCGCCAGAAGGGAACTTCCGCCATAGCTGACCAGGGGTAGGGTGATGCCCACTACCGGCGTGATGCCCACGGCTCCCGTACAGGCGAGGAGAGCCTGCACGCCCAAGAGAAGCCCGCACCCGACGCCGAGTTGACGCTCGAAGCCTTCCGTCTGGCCCCACGCCCTTTGGAGTAAAGATGCGACCAGTCCCGCCAGCAAGCCGATCACAAGGAGCCCGCCGGCCAGGCCGATCCGCTCGACAAGACCAACTAAGGGCAGATCGGTGGCAGACGCCGGCACGTCGATCACGCTTCCGTACCAACCGTTGCCGCTCCAGCGTCCGTGAGCCAGAGCGAAACGAGCCTGCACCGACTGGAAGCCCGCGTCGAAGGGATCGTCCCACGGCGCGAGCCAAGCAGCAAAACGTCTCGTCAGGTGAGGATAGCGGTGTACGAGCAAGAAACCGCCCGCGGCAACGGGCAAGGCTGCCCCGGTCACATACGGCAGCGGCGTCCCGGCGGCGAGGGCCCACGCCATTCCTGTCAGGACGATTACCAGCACCGGTCCGAAGTCCCTTTGGATAGCCGCGGTGACCAAAGCCGCAAAGGTCGTCAGCAGGGGCAGCACATACGCACGCAGGGGAACCCGGTCGCGGGCAGACAGAAGCGGAGCCCAGCATGGGATGAGAAGCACTTGAACGAACTGGATCGGCTGCACGGCGTAGGCGCCCAATGGTAGCCAGCTGCGGGAGCCGCCAACGGATCTTCCGACGAACGCCGTCAGGGCCAGCACCAACGTCGCGAGCGCGGCGATGTACATGCGACGGGCCAAGAACCACCCGACGAGCGCCGGTCGCATAGAGGCGAAAAGGACTGCGCCACACAGTAACCAGACCATTTGTCTGAAAGCCAGCTGCGGCTCGTCGGTGCGCAGCAAAGCGAGGGAAAGGGCGGTGAGCGGCGCCGCCCAGATCAAGATCCGCTGATCGGCCCGCGTGCGTGTGCCCGCTACGAGCCACGCGAGGAGGTACACGGCGGCCGCGCGCCAGCCCTCGGCCTCCGGGAACACGGCTGCGACAATGCCGGCACCGGCGAGGAGAACGGCAGGATACGCGCCAGGCACAAGGGCGCGTAAGCGGCAGTCACGGCTGAGGCAGTTCGAGTACGACCACAGTGATATTATCGGGCCCTCCCCTGGCGTTCGCAATCTGTACGAGACGGGCAGCGGCCTTTTCAGGTTCTGCCTCTTCCGTTAGTATTTCACCAAGCTCGTGATCTAGGACCACGGCCGTAAGTCCGTCCGTACAGAGCAGCAGGCGATCTCCGGCCATCAGCGGTTCGGTGACCAGATCGACCTGCACGTCAGGGTTGGCACCCAGCGCCCTGGTCAACAAGTTGCGCTGGGGATGTTCAAGCGCCTCGCGTTCGCTCAGTGTTCCGGTGCGTACAAGCTCTTCCACGACGGAGTGATCGGTCGTCAGCCGGCGGACTGCTCCATCGCGGACAAGGTAACCCCTCGAGTCTCCGACGTGACCGATGACGCAGCGGCCGCTTTCGACTTTCATCAGGGTGAGTGTCGTCCCCATCCCGTCCAGCCAACGGTTTTCTTGGCTGCGGCGCCAAATCATGCCGTTCGCCTTGCGGATCGCTTCGACGATCACGGTTTCCGCCGGATCTTCGCGCCCTGCAACGAAGGAGCGGACCGCCTCAATAGCCAGTCGGCTCGCCACATCGCCCGCCGCGTGCCCGCCCATGCCATCAGCGACGGCGAACCACGGCGGTTCGGCCAGGAAAGCATCTTCGTTCGTCCGACGGGCCTTGCCGATGTCGGTCATTACCCCGATCCGCATAACCGATCCGTCACACTCCTCAGCACGTTGCACGCGCGCTCCGCAGCGGGGCAAGGATTCGTATCCTAACTTCCAACCTTCGACATCAGGTCCGCCACTACCTGCGTCACGCTGCCGGCTCCCGCTACGAAACGCCCTGCAGGCGCCGGACCCGGCGCAACTGGCCGCAGGCCGCGTCGATATCGGTCCCCATCTCTCGCCTCAACGTGACCCGGACACCACGGGCGCGCACGATGGCGGCGAAGTCGGCGATGCGCTCCGGTTCCGGCCGGCGGAAGCCCGTTCCCGGCACCGGGTTGAGGGGGAGGAGATTGACGAGGCAATTCATGTCCCGGAGCAAGACGCCAAGCTCTTCGGCGAGTTCGGGCGTATCGTTCAGCCCGTCAATCAGGACATACTCCAGCGTCACGCGGCGTCCCGTGGCCGCAAAATACTCGCGGCACGCAGCAAGGAGCGGAGCGATGGGATACCTCCGGTTTAGCGGCACGAGCTGATTGCGCAGCGCGTCGTTCGGGGCGTGAAGACTCACCGCCAGCCCGATTTGCAATCCTTCCATAGCTAAACGACGAATACCGGGGACTACTCCCGACGTCGACACCGTGATGTGCCGTTGCCCGATTCCGCATGCCTTGGGATGATTCAGAAGCCGTATGGCGCCGAGGACCGAACGATAGTTGGCGAGGGGCTCTCCCATTCCCATCATGACGACGTTCGTGACGCGCTCGCCCGTCAGACGCTGCATGGCCACCAGTTGTCCGACGATTTCCTCCGTCCGCAAGTTCCGTTCGAGGCCGCCGAGGGCGGTCGCGCAAAAGGGGCAGCCGATACCGCATCCCGCCTGTGACGACAGGCAGGCCGTAAGGCGGCTGCCGTCTCGAATCAGAACCGATTCGATCGTGACGCCGTCCGTGAGCCGAAACAAAAACTTTCGGGTGCCGTCGGCCGACTGCCGTAACTCGACCGCCTCAGGTAGCGCGACGACACAGTTTTCCGCCAGGCGACTGCGAAACGCCCGCGGCAAGTCGGTCATGACGTCAATCGTCTCGGCTCCCTTGCGGTACAGCCAATGCATTATCTGTCGGGCTCTGTAAGCTGGAGCGCCGAGGGATTGCACAAACGCAATCATCGCCTCTTCCGTCAAACGGAAGAGGTTCACCTTTTCGTGCGTGAGCATAGGACGGCTCCTTCGCCTCAGAAAATCGTGGCAGGACACCCCTTAGCATACCGCACCATCATGAGATTTCAACCCGAACGGGGCAGACTGTCACAAGGAGTATCCCACGGTACGGTCGTAGCGAGGAGGACAACGGATTGCGACGGTTGAGCCGCGTGCACTTTATGACCTCGTACGTCGAATACTTGCTGCGCTTGGGAATAAGAAACGAAGACGACTACATCGGTGACGTATCGCGCTTCCTCCGGTATCTATTGACGCAAGTCGACAACGGCGACATCGAAGCATTCTTTGCTGCCTGTAACGCGTCGCCAGGTTACCGGCGGAGGCTGCGCCGCACGTTGCGCAGGTTTTTCGACTACAGCCGAGAACATTTGGACATCGACGTGCGCGCAGCTACGGGACTTTGAACCACAAGTTTGACATCGGCTCGCTCTGCCGATTACGCATTGACACAGGGCGATCAGCTCGTATATACTGGGGTAGGCACGTCGCCGAAGATGCCACACAATCAGGCGTTTTCGGAGTGTAGCGCAGCTTGGTAGCGCGCCACGTTCGGGACGTGGAGGTCCGGGGTTCAAATCCCCGCACTCCGACCAAAGCTCCCCACCGTGTGGGGAGCTTTGCCATCTCGGCGCATTTTGCATGCACGGCCGCTTGCCGCTTCGCATAGGCTGAACCGCCAGTCTCATGCGAGGAGGCAGTCCGATGCACGACATGTTGGCCGAAAAACTCCTCATGCTCGAGAGGCTCCTGCTCAAACACGACTACCATGAGCTGCTCCTGCGTACCCGCTCACGGCATCTGCACGAGAAAGCGCTGCGCATGATACGCCTGAAAGAGGAGCTGATCCGCCTGCTCGACGATCTGTTGCGGGAGGATGCCCTCCCACACGCTTCATCCTACTTTTCCGGCGACACGACCCCGTGAACTAACCCACACGTCCTTGCAGCCGCAGCTCGTCGGCCAACTTCGCGATCACCATAGAATTCGTGGGGAAGCGCCCTTTCCGCGAGTTCCCTCCGCTGAGCTTGTCCAGGAACGCCCGGTTGCCGCTCTCCCACGCGGCCAAAACGGCATTGCGTATCGCCGCCTCGACGCCGCCGGGCGTCGAACCGTATTTTTCCGCCAACTGAGGATACAGCTTTTTCGTCAGTGAGCCGCCGAGCATCTGCTCGTCGCGCAGCACGATCCGGACGGCATCACGCAGGTAGTTGTACCCCTTGAAATGTGCAGGAACGCCCATCTCCTGGAGCAGCCTCGTGATGCTCACCTCGTCGTCGATCACTTGCGGCCGGTACTTGCCCGTCGAAACGCTTGCGGACGCATTGCTCCCTTGGCTGTGGGCGAACTGGCGAATGCGCTCGGCCAGAAGGTTCAGGTCGAAGGGCTTCACCATGAAGTAGTCGGCGCCAAGATCGGTGAACCGCTGGATTAAATCGTCACGGCTCAAGGCAGTCAGAACGATCACCCGCGGCCGTTTCTTCAGCCCCAGACTCTCCATACGCTCCAGAACAGCCATTCCGTCGAGGCGCGGCATGGTGATGTCGAGGATGAGCACGTCGACCTCCAGACTGCCCAGAAGGTCCAAGGCCTCCTCTCCGTCGTAGGCAATACCGCAAACCTCTATGTCCTCCTCCGCTTCCAGAAACTCCTGCAAGGTCACACAAAGGTCCACATTATTGTCCGCGATCAGTACCCGAATCACGCCGTACCCTCCTCAGGTTGAAACAGGCTGTACATTCACACATTTTCTTCCGACAGAGGGTACGAAGTTCCTGCCTAAAAAAGTGAAACTTATCCCTACACGGCCTGCTTTACCGTCGGATAAGGCGAGCGATGAAAAAGCCGTCGGTTCCGTCCAGATGGGGCCACAGCTGCACATAGCCTGCGCGCACCGTCTCCATCCGTTCGGGCGTGAATGTGGCAAGCAGAGAGGCGGGCAGAACCGATTCCAACGAGTCAAGGCGAAAGTCAGGGCATTCCCGCAAGAACCACCGCACGTTGCCCAGATTTTCCTCCATGTCGACGGAACATGTACTGTACACCAGGACGCCCCCGGAAGATTTCACCAGCGCGCTCGAGCCGAGGAGGATACTGCGCTGCAGTTGGATTAGTTCGTCGAAGTCGGACTCCCTCCGGTGCCACCGGAGATCCGGCCGGCGGCGCAGCACTCCCGTTCCCGAGCAAGGTGCGTCGACCAGCACTTTATCGGCAGAACCCGGCGGACCGACCGGCTCCCGCGCGTCGCCCTGAACGGTGCGGACCGAGCCCAGTCCGAGCCGTTTGCACCCCTCATCCACAAGGCGCAGCCGCTCCGCGTGAATATCGACCGCAACGATACGGCCTTCATCGCCCATAAGTTCCGCCATATGGGTCGTCTTCGTGCCGGGCGCGCTGCACATGTCCCATACCGTCTCTCCCGGCCGTGGATCGACGGCGTACGCCACGACCTGCGAACCCTCATCCTGCGCGGTGAACCACCCGTCACGGAAGGAAGCAATGCTCGCCAGGCCGGGCGCGCCCTCCAACCGCACGCTCCCTGGCAGCACAGGCGACGGCTGAGCCTGGACGCCTTCCCGGTCGAGACGCGCGAGCAAGGTCTCCACCGAGGCACGCAACGTGTTCACCCGCACGCTCAGAGGGGCCGGTTCGTTGTTCGCCAGCAGCAATGGGCGCACGACATCGGGTCCGTACTGTCCCAACCAGCGGCGCACCATCCACTCGGGGTGGGAAGTCTCCACGCTCAGCGCTGCGGCCTCATCGTCAGCAACGGACGGAGGCGCCAGGCCGATCCCCTCCCGCGCCACCTTGCGCAACACCGCGTTCACGAACGGTGCTGCGTGGCGCGCTGCCTTATGGCCTTTCGCCAGTCGAACCGATTCGTTTACGGCCGCGGCTGCCGGGACGTTTGGCAAGAAGAGCAGCTGGTATGCGCCGAGGCGCAGGATGTTGCGGACGTACGGGTGCTGGGATGCTAAGGAGCGGCGGACGAAATGCGACAGCACCCAATCGATCCGCCCGCGCCAGCGCAGCGTGCCGTAAGCCAGCTCGGTCGCAAAGGCCCGGTCACGAGCAGGAAGCTCCGCCTGATCCAGGAGTTCGCCGAGGACCAAATTGACGTAGGCACCCTCATGGTCCACACGATAAAGCGCCGTCAGAGCGACGGCGCGTGCAGACGTTAGTCTACCTTTTTCCCGCACCTTAATCCCTCTGGCTAAACATGCCACGCAGGACGAGCAACCGCAAGAGCTGCGCGACGGCCATGGCGGTGGCCGCTACGTAGGTGAGCGCCGCCGCCGTAAGGACGGCCTTCGTCTTCGGCGCTTCATCGGCCGCCAGATACCCGCCTGTGGTCAAAAGGCGCATCGCCCTGGCGCTGGCGTCAAACTCGACCGGCAAGGTGATGATTTGAAAGGCCAAGGCAGCGATAAAGAACCAGATGCCGATCGTCATCATCGAGTAGCCGAGGTCCCAAGAGCCCATACTGCCGAACAGCAATCCGATAAAAAACAGCGGGAACGCAGCGCTCGAGCCGAAGGCCGCGACGGGAAAAAGGCTGTTGCGGATGCTCAGCGGCACATAGGCCCGCGCGTGCTGCAAAGCGTGCCCGGTCTCGTGAGCCGCAACGCCCACCGACGCAACCGAGCGGCCGTTATATACCTCGGGAGACAAGCGCACAACACGTTGCCTCGGATCGTAGTGGTCGCCCAAGTGCCGATGGGTCATCTCGACGCGCACATCGTGCAGGTTCGCCCGATCCAGTATTTGCCGAGCCACCTGGGCGCCCGTGTATCCCGCGCGGGCGGGCACCCGCAAATACCTGGCAAAGGTCGACTGGACCTTGGCCTGAGCATACATCGCGAAGATCAAAGCTGGTAAGAGCAGGATCCACGTTGGGTCGAAAAACAGCGGAAACATCTCTAGCATTCCCCCCTATGAGCGCCTTCGGGCCATGGGTGACCTGGCTGTAGTGGTACCCAAATAAGTCCAACCGCTGGAGCCGGGGCACGCACTCAGGAACCTAATATGTCGCCCACGGCCACCCGATAGCCATTGACGAAGTCCGGCGCGGCAAGCCGCTTGCCGTTCTCAGGTTGCACTTCAAGTACCGCGAGCATTCCGTCTCCGGTCGCCACCTTGAACCCTTCGGCTTCGACGGCAACCACTTCTCCCGGCGCACCCGCGGCCGGTATTTCCGCAACGGGGCGCGTGTGCCACAGTTTCAGCCTGCGGCCTTGATAATAGGTGTACGCTCCCGGCCGGGGGCGCAATGCTCGAACTTGCGCATCGATGGCGGCGGCAGACCGCGTCCAATCGATTTTTTCGTCTTCGGGTCCGATTTTCGGTGCGAAGGTTACCTCGGACTCCTCTTGCGGGTGACGCGGCGCCGCGCCCTGAGCGATCAGGTCTACGGTTCGCACCAACAGCCGGGCGCCGATCTGCGCCAGCCGGTCGTGCAGCGTCCCGGCATCGTCGGAGGCGTTGATGGGCACACGCTCCTGCAAGATGACGTCACCCGCATCCATCTCCTCCGACATGTACATGGTGGAGACTCCCGTCTCCAATTCACCGTTCATGATGGCCCGCTGAATCGGAGCCGCGCCACGGTACTTCGGCAGCAAAGACGGATGGACATTGACGCAGCCGGCGGGCGGCTGCTCGAGCAGCCAACGAGGCAAGAAGGCCCCGTAGGCTACCACGCAGACGCAGTCCGGCGCGAGCGCCTCGACGAGGTCGCGGAAAGACGGCTCATTCAGCTTGTCGGGTTGATGGACCGCGAATCCCAACTCCTCCGCCGCCAGCTTGACCGGCGGGGCCTGGAGCCTGCGCCCCCTGCCGGCCGGCCGATTGGGCCGGGTTACCACACCTACGACGTCGTGACCGCTTTCGGCCAGAAGCTGCAAGTGGGGAACGGCAAACTCGGGCGTACCCATAAAGAGAATCCTCATGTCGAGTCCGCCCCGTCCTCTTGTTTCGTGATACCAGTCGCTTTGTCGATGAAGAGAATCCCGTCCAAGTGATCGATTTCGTGCTGCAAAGCCCGGGCCAACCAGTCTTCGGCCTCGACCCGGCGGGGCCTGCCCTTCATATCGAGGCCGTCTACGACGACCTTTTGGGCTCGCTCTACATATCCCACCACGCCGGGAATGCTTAGGCACCCTTCCACGTCGACGACCGATCCCTCGGCCGCAACCAGCACGGGGTTGACGAGGTGAATCGGCCCGTCACCCACGTCGACCACGATGAGCCGTTCGGAGACGCCCACTTGCGGTGCTGCCAAGCCCACACCGTCCGCTGCATACATGGTTTCTTCCATATCCTGTAACAACTTGACGATGCGTTTGGTCACCTTGGGCACCGGTTGGGCCTTTTGTCTGAGTACCGGGTCGCCCTCTTTACGGATCGGCAAAATCGCCAAAAAGAGATCCCTCCATGCGGAGGACCGTGCTATCGCACGTCCCCTACCTAAAATATACCACACAGGTCAACCTGCGTTTGTGAAGCATTTGTGAACCTGCGGTGTGCCGCGTCGAAAGTGCTGCCTCGTCCTGATTACAGCAAACTGAGCGGGTCGACGTCAACTGCCACGTTCACGGCAGCCGAGGCCTCGGGCACGCGGGCCACGATCTCGTGGGCGAGGGCGTGCACGCCGTTCTCGCCTTTGACGAGAACGTGCCAGCGCGTCTTGCCGTGCAAGCGGCTAAGCGGTGCAGGAGACGGGCCGATCACCTTTACGCCCGTCTGCGGCTTTACCTGCGCTGCTTCCATAGCCGTCTTGGCCACTTGCTGCTCGTCCTCTCCGGTGAACAAGATCCGGACCAGTCGCGCAAAGGGCGGGTAGCCCGTCCGCTTCCTGAACGTCAGCTCGTGGCGAACGAACTGGGCATAATCGTGACGGCTGGCCGTTTGAATCGCGTAATGGTCCGGGGAATAGGTTTGCAGGATAACCTCCCCTGCCTGTTCTCCCCGCCCCGCCCGTCCCGCGACCTGGGTGAGGAGCTGAAAAGTGCGTTCGGCCGCTCGAAAATCGGGAAAATGCAGGGCGGTGTCGGCACTGACCACACCGACCAGCGTGACACCGGGAAAGTCGAGGCCCTTCGCTACCATCTGGGTGCCGACCAAGACGTCAACCCGGCGCTCCTGAAAAGCCCGCAGTAGCTCTCTATGGGCGCCTTTGCGAGTCATTGTGTCCCGGTCCATGCGGGCAACGCGTGCAGCCGGAAAGAGCTCCCGCAGCGCCTGTTCCACACGTTGGGTACCGACACCGAAGGGACGCAGGTACTTGCCGCTGCACTGCGGGCAAGCCCCCGGCACGCGGGCGGAGTATCCGCAATAATGGCAGCGCAGTCCCGGCGGCGCCTGATGGTAGGTCAGCGAAACTCCGCAAGCCTCACAGCGCGGCACGTGGCCGCATTCCCGGCAGAGCAAGAACGAGGCGAAACCACGTCGGTTGATCAGAATAATGGCCTGTTCCCTGCGGCTCAGCGTCTCAGCCAAAGAACCTTGAAGGGCTCTGCTGAACATCGAGGTATTGCCGATGAGCAGTTCTTCCCGCATGTCGACCACGTCAGCTGTGGGCAGAGGCCGGCCGTGCACCCTCTCCGGCAATGAAGCGTAGGCTACCTGGCGGTTGTATGTCCGGTAGAAGGTCTCGAGAGAAGGCGTCGCACTGCCCAGCACTACAAGGCCGCCCAGCTCCGTCATGCGAGCTTCCGCCACCTCGCGAGCGTGGTAGCGCGGCGTCTCGTCTTGCTTATAGGAGCCTTCATGCTCTTCGTCGATGATGATGACGCCGAGGCGGGGCACAGGCGCAAATACCGCCGAACGTGCGCCGACGACAATCGGCGCGTCGCCTCGCTTTATGCGGAGCCACTCGTCATAGCGCTCGCCGTCGCTCAAGCGGCTGTGCAGCACCGCCACCCGGTCGCCGAAACGGGCCTGGAACCGTCCTAAAGTTTGCGGTGTGAGCGAGATGTCGGGGACGAGGACGATAGCGCCTCGCCCTTGCTCAAGGCAAGCCGCGATGATGCGCAGGTACACCTCGGTCTTGCCGCTGCCCGTCACGCCGTGCAACAACAGGGTCTGCAAGCCGGCGGGTCCACCGGCCAGGATCTCCCGGGCCTGAGCGACCGCCCTTTCTTGATGTGGCGTGAGGGCAGGAACCGCGGCGCCGGCCTCCAAGCCGCCGGCCGGCGCCCTGCGCACCGCCACCTGACCCTCATGAACGACGCCGCGCCGCACAAGGGCCTGCAACGGTTCGTAGCTTCCTCCGTTCACCAGGTCCTTCGCCGGCACCGGCTTGGACGGAGCCGCGGCCAGGCGTTTGAGCACCTCGGCTTGGCGCGGCGCCCGGCCCGCTAACTCGTCCGCCAGGCGCAAGGCTTCAGGCACCGAAACGGCCAACCGGTAGGCCTTGACGGACCGCTCGCGTACGGGCCGGGCTCTGCGGGACGATGCGCCGGGCGGCAGGAAACATTGCAACGCCTGCACGAACAGGCACATGTAATGTTCACTCATCCACTTGGCAACGGCTAGGTCGGCGTGCGAGAATACAGGCTCATCGTCCAGGAGGCGTTGAATCGGACGCAAACCGGAAATAGGCGGTCGCTCGTCCGTCAGCCCGACTACGTACCCCACCACGCTGCGGCGGGAGCCGAAGGGCACCAGAACCCGGTGGCCCACCGCGATGCGTGAACGCAGCTGTTCGGGTACGGAGTAATCGAAGGCGCGATCTACCCGGCTGACCCGTACGTCGACGACGACGGACGCCCAAAGTTCTTTGGATTCAGCACACATCTGAAAGGATGAGCTCCTTCGACGATTTGTTCGGGAACGACAAAGAGGGCGGCTGCAAGGCCGCCCGCTCCCCCGATGCAGGGTCGGAAGTCGCTGGGTTACTTAATGCCGGAGCGGGTGCGTTCGTAGTGGATCTTTCCTTGCGCGAGCTCGTGCATAGCGACTGTGACGGGCTTGGCCGAGTCCACTTCGACCTGGGCCTTGGCCCCGTCGAGCAGCTGCCGGGCGCGCTTTGCGACGGCGACAACCAGCGTGTAGCGGCTGTCCACCTGTTCTCGCAACTCCTCCAGCGACGGTTGGTTCATCATGCTGCGAAACACCTCTTCTTTTAAAACAGATCGTACCCCACGGAGTCGGGATCGATGCGCGAGACACGACGCCGCTCGGCGCAGATAATGGCCGCCAGCTCGCTGGCAGCCGTCTCGAGCGAGTCGTTCAGGATCCAGTAGTCGTAATCGACGATGGCCCGCAGTTCGTGAGCCGCGGTCTCGAGGCGCTTCGCAATGGCTTCGCTGCCCTCCGTCCCCCGTTCCGTGAGACGACGCTGCAGTTCTTCCATCGACGGAGGCAACAAGAACACGAAGACGCCGTCCGGATACGTACGTCGGATCTGCCTTGCCCCTTGGATGTCCAGATCGGTGATGACGCTCTCGCCCCGTGCGAGGCACTCCTCGACGAAACGGCGCGGCGTGCCGTAGCGGTGACCACAAAACTCGGCCCACTCGAGGAGTTCGTTCTGCTCGATCATCCGGTCGAACGTCGCATCATCGACAAAAAAGTAGTCGACCCCCTCGGTTTCGCCCTTTCGTGGGGGACGCGTGGTGACCGAGACCGAGTAGCGAAGGTCGGGGATACGCGGTAAGACGGCGTTGAGCACCGTGTTCTTTCCAGCCCCGGACGGACCGCTCAGCACCACAAGGATCCCGCGGCTCTTCACGACACTCCTCCATTCACGATTGTAGACCAGCGCGCTCAATTGTTCAACTCCGTGGCAGTGCCGTCGCGATGCGCCAACCTGTGGATGACAGTCTCCGGTTGAACCGCAGAGAGGATGACGTGGTCGGAGTCGGCTATGATGACGGCCCGGGTTCGGCGTCCGTAAGTGGCATCGATAAGTCGACCCCGATCACGCGCCTCTTGAATGGTGCGCTTGACCGGCGCCGACTCTGGACTGACGATCGCAACGATCCGGTTGGCGGCGACCACGTTGCCAAACCCGATGTTGACAAAGCGTATTTCCATCGCGAACCGCAGGCTACCCCTTTCCGGGTCGCGGCTAACCCAGTCGCCTGAGCAGCTCTTCTATTTGGCGCTTGCCCAATCCTTGCACGCGCCGGTTTTGATGTATGCCGATCTCGTTCATGATGCGCTCGGACGTGACCTTTCCGACCTGCGGCAAAGACTGGAGCAGGTACGAGACACGCATTCTGGCGATCACTTCGTCCGACGAGTTCTCCAGTACCGCACGCAGGGTGAGCTCGCCCGACTTTAACTTCTCCCGCAACTTCGCCCGCTGGCTCCTCATCTCCTGCGCCTTTGCCAATGCCTTTTTCTTCTCGTCTAAGGTCAACTTCGGCAACGCCATGAACAAACGCACCTCCTTAGAAAGTTCCCCATTCTCATTCGATGTTCTGCACTTGCTCGCGCATCTTTTCCAGTTCCGCTTTCGCGTCGACGACGCAGCCTGCGATCTCGCCGTCCGACGCCTTCGCTCCGATTGTATTGATTTCACGGTGCATCTCTTGCAGAAGAAAATCGAGTTTGCGGCCAACCGGACCGTCCGCCGCACAGGTTTTCTCGAACGCCGCTATGTGACTGCGAAGCCGAACGATCTCTTCGTCGATGTTGCTCTTTTCGGCCATGAGAGCGACCTCGGCGCAAAGTCGGCTCTCATCGACCGTCACGTCCCGATGCCATTCGGCCAGCCGTTGCACGAGGCGTTCTCTGTACTCTTCGACGACGGCCGGCGCCCGCTCCGCAATTTTCTCGACGCACCGCGCAAAAACCGACAGCCGCGCCAGGATGTCCTGCTGCAAGCGCGCACCTTCCGCCCGGCGCATTGCCACTACCGCAGTCAGTGCTTGTCCGAGTGCCTCATCTACCCACGGCCATACGCTCTCGGGATCGACGGGCGACTCGCGGACCTGAAACAGCTCGGGTACGGCGAGCAGCGCGGCAACCGTGAGTTCGCCCTCTACCGGGACGTGCTGTCGTGCTTCGTTCAATGCGGCATGGTACGAGCGCAGCAAGTGCGAATCTAGGGTGACCGTTCTCCCTCTTAGCGTGAAATCCTCTATTAGAACCGAAATTTCCACCCGTCCTCGTTGAATCTCTTTTGCCACTTGCGTGCGCACCTTGTCTTCCAGAACCACGTACCCTCTGGGCAGACGAATATACGGCTCGAAGTAGCGGTGATTTACGCTGCGCATTTCGACGACTACACTGATCTGCTCGGAGTGGACACGGCCCGCACCGAAGCCGGTCATGCTCACCAACATATCCGCGCAACCTCCCCGATTCGAAAAAAGAAGACACCGCAAAGACGTGCGGTGCCCCCCTGCCGCCGGACGAGGCCCGGACGGTCCATACCCAGTTTACACCTGTCGGCACTCCCTGTAAATCGCAGCTTCTCCGCCTTACGCCACGCGCACCCACGCCAATCTGCGCCACAACCTGGTGCGGACCGTGCGGGCAACCCATTCGACGGCATATCCCCAAACACAAGCGACGGCGACGAGAAGCCAGTCGGCTGCGTCGAGGGGAACGGTGCGAAAGACCGCGGCAAGGGGGCTCCAGTACACAACCGCGAGCTGCATGGCAAAGGATACGAGCACGGCACCGACGAGATAGCGGTTCGCCAAGGGGCCGGCTTCCCACACCGTAAGCTCCTCCGAGCGGCAAACGAAGGCGTACAGGAGTTGGGAGACAACCAACGTAGTAAAGGCTAAAGTCCGCGCCCATTCCTCCATGCCGGGGCGGAGCCGCAATGCGAGGGCGAACACGAGCACCGTCGAACCGCCGATCACCGTGCCGCTCACCACGATCCGCTTCCACAAATTCCGGGCAAAGATCCCCTCTCCGACCGGCCGAGGCCCCCTTTGCATGATGTATTCGTCGCCCGGGTCCACGCCTAATGCAATAGCCGGCAACCCGTCGGTCACGAGGTTCATCCAAAGAATTTGCAGGGGAAGCAAGGGCAAGGGCAGACCGGCGAGGAGGGCAGCTAACATAGAGAGCACCTCTCCCGCGTTGCACCCGAGGAGATAGCGGATAAACTTGCGGATATTCTCGTAGATGCCACGTCCTTCCTCAACGGCAGCCACGATTGTCGCGTAGTTATCGTCGGCCAGCACCATGTCCGATGCTTCCTTGGTAACGTCAGCGCCGGTGCGCCCCATGCTGATACCGATGTCGGCTTCCTTCACCGCAGGCGCGTCGTTCACACCGTCGCCGGTCATCGCCACGAGCTCTCCGGCCTCTTTGAGGGTCCGTACTATGCGCAGTTTTTGCACGGGCGAGACCCGGGCAAAGCAGCTCACCCTGCCAAGCACCTCGCGCAAGGAAGAATCGTCCATCCCGTCGATCTCGGCTCCGGTGACCACGTCATCGCCGCCGCCGGCCAAACCGACGAGGCGACCGATGGCCCGGGCCGTCTCGGGATGGTCACCGGTCAACATGATGGTGCGAATCCCGGCCCGGCGAGCTTTGGCGATCGCGCGAGCCGCTTCCTCACGGGGCGGGTCGAACAGTCCGGTCAGTGCTACGAAGACGAGACGCTGCTCCCACGCTTCGCTATCGTTGCCGTCGGCCGGAAGGGGCCGGTAGGCCAACGCGATGACTCGGAGGGCACTTCGGGCGTATCCGCTGACTTGCTGCTCTATGCGGAGCCGGTGAGCTTGCGTCAGCGGCTCCGTCCGCCCGCCGATCCGAATGAGGGTGCAACGCTGTAGGATCGCAGCGGGTGCCCCCTTGACGTAGGAGTGGAGAACGCCGTTATTTTCCGCCACGACGCTCATCCGCCGGCGCATCGGATCGAAGGGACGCTCCGCTACGACGGCAAGGCGGCGACGCAGCTCCCGCGGGTCGATGCCGCCCTTGACGCCCAAAACGAGCAGCGAGCCGTCCGTCGGATCTCCCAGGACGGTCCATGCGGCCGAGCGGCTTCTACCCTTATCGCGCCGGCTGTCTTCCTTGAGCGTCGCGGCATTGCAGATCATCCCGATCTCGAGCGCCAGCTCCAGGTCCGGGTCACGCCTCGGATCGACGGACCGCCCTCGAGCGATAAACTGCCCCTCGGGAACGTAGCCTCTGCCCGTCACCTCCACCTCGCCCGTGAACGTCCAGAGCTTCGTGACGGGCATCTCGTTGCGTGTCAAAGTGCCGGTCTTATCGGTGCAGATGACGGTCACGCAGCCGAGGGTCTCGACGGCGGGCAGCCTGCGTACGATGGCTTGCCGGCGGATCATGCGCTGCACGCCGATGGCCAGTGCCGCGGTGACGACGGCAGGCAGTCCCTCGGGAATGGCGGCAACGGCCAGACTGACACCGGTGAGGAACATGCTGTACAGAGGCAGACCGCGCCAGATGCCGGCGATGCAAACCAGGGCGACCAAGAGAAAACACGCGGCCACAAGGCGCCGGCCGAGATGGGCCAGGCGCTTTTGCAAGGGGGACGTCGCGGCCTCGCCTTGCTGGATCAACTGGGCGATTTCACCCATTTGCGTTCGCTTGCCCGTGCTGGTCACAAGCAGGCGGCCTCGCCCCCGGGTGACCGCCGTACCCATGTATAGCATGTTTTTCCTGTCGCCGATCGGCTCGTCTTTGCGGCCAACGTAAAACGCGTCTTTTGTCACGGGTGCCGACTCGCCGGTCAGTATGCTCTCGTCCGCCTCGAGGGCCATGGACCAGACTAAACGCCCGTCGGCCGCGACGCGGTCGCCCTCGCGTACGAGGACCAAGTCGCCGGGGACGAGGTCGGCGGCGGGGATCTCGAGCATCTCGCCGTCACGCACGACCATCGCCGTGGGCGCGGTCAAACGGCTAAGCGCTTGCAGCGATTTTTCCGCCCTGTACTCCTGCACGAAGCCGAATACCGCGTTCAGGAGCAAGATGGCGAAGATCGCCAGGCTGTCCGCGGTTTCGCCGAGAAAGAACGAGACGACGCCTGCACCGAGCAGGACCAGGACCATGAAGTCGGAAAACTGGGCGAAGAAAAGGGAGAGCGGGTGCCTGCGCTCGCCTTCCGGAAGGCGGTTCGGACCGTAGCGCGCCAGGCGGCGCTCGGCCTCCTCCGACGGCAAGCCGCGCACCGCGTGCGCGCCGAGCTTGCGCAGGACGGCGTCCACGGTCTCCGCGTGCCACTGTGATGGCTGCATAGGCCGCGATCACCTCATGCCTGTAGGGAAGTCACTGCCCTATAGGTATGAAGGCGCGCGGCTGGACATACCGCCTAAGGCCGGGGCGTGCAGCCGAGGCGTTCGATAGCGGCCGTCACGTCGGCATCGTTGCTACCGAGGCGCAGCGCGGTCCTCAGTTCGGAACAAGCTTCGTCCCGCCGGTCCAAAGCCTCGTACACGAAGCCGAGCTGTCCGTGGTAGGCCGCTCCGGTGCGGCGTTCTTCGTCTACTTCCTCCAGGACCGCTAAAGCCGAGTCGGGGGCACCGTGCCGGAGGAAAAATGCCGCCAGTTCCAGATATGCGCCGGGCTCGGGTGCGGTGATGCGGATGATGCGGCGCAGGTACATCTCGCTGTCGGTCAAACGCCCCGTCCGCTCCGTAAGCCGAGCCAACCCCGAAAGGGCGAGGACGCTTTCCGGTTCCACCTCTAGGGCGCGCAAATAGGCCGCTTCAGCATCCTCGAGGTCTCCTGCGGCAAAATAGGCGTCGCCTATCATCGCGTCGACCGGAAAGCTGGGTGCAAGATCCCGTACGGTCTCATAATAGGCGATCGCTTCCTGGATCCTGCCGAGGGCCTGGAGCGACATGGCGGCCATGAGATGCGCCTCGGCGCTCGACGGGTCTCCGGCGGCGGCCCGTTCAAAGAGTTCAGCCGCTTCCGCTGTCCAACGGGCCTCGCCGCGAAACGCGCCGATAGCCAGATACGTGTAAGCCCGTTCCAACAGATCGTCCACGGGCAAGGCAGCGAAGTTGTTGCTGCCCCAGACGAGCAGCGCCGCCGCGACGAGAATCAAGAACATGCCAACGAATCCGGCCGTACGAAAGCGCATCGCGCCGCCTCCCGCGTTCTGCTTCCTGGCTTCCTTCGTCATAGGCCCGCCCTCTCCCTGCTCGACCGGGCTGCCATTGCCCGGCCCGTCTGATATACTAGCAAACGGTGATGCCCATGCCGCTCGACGGACTGAGCGTACACGCCCTAAAGAACGAACTCGCCGAGCGTTTGACCAACGCCCGTGTGGTCAAGATATTCCAGCCGTGGTCCGACACCATCATCCTGCACCTGCGGAGCGGAGATCGGAGCGAAAAGCTTCTCGTTTCGGCCTTCCCGGAGTTTCCTTCGGCCCATTTGACCCGGCTGCAGCCGGAAAATCCCCTGCAGGCGCCGATGTTCGCCATGGTGCTGCGCAAGCACCTGGAGCCGGCCCGGCTCCTGCGCGTCGACCAGGTGGGTCTAGACCGGATCTTGCACTTTGTCTTCGAGGCTTTCGACGAAGACGGACGGCGCACGGAACGCACGCTGGTGGCCGAGCTGACGGGACGGTCGGCCAATGTCGTTCTGGTCGATACGCCGAGGGCCCAGATTATCGACGCCCTGCGCCGCGGCGAGTCGGCGGGCCGTACAATGCTGCCAGGTGCGCCGTACGAACCGCCACCCGCCCCGGAAGAAGGTCGGCTTTCCTTTGATATCGACGCGCCCGTTCTGCTGCGCCATGTGCGGCTGGCCGCCTCACCCGAGCGCCTTGCCGGCATCTTGATGCAACGCTTGGAAGGTTTCAGCCCGTTCGCAGCCGAAGAATGCCTGCTCAGAGCGGGCTACTCACCGAAGACGGTGCGCGGCGATCTCGACGTAGACGAGCTGCAGCCCGTCGTAGACGCGGCCCTCGATGTGGCGGCCCGTGTGCGCGACGGACGGATTGCGCCCACGTTGTTTCGTAAAGGCGGGCGCCTCGACTGTTGGATCCTTCCGCCGCACGCTGAGGGCGTGGAGGTCTTACGCCAAAGCCCGTCGATCAGCGAGGTCGCGGACGAGGCCTTCGCCGCACGGCACCTGGACGCGCGGCTCGGCCGCGAGCGCCGGCAACTGGCAAAACTATTGCGCCGCCATTTAAAGAGGGCGGAACGCAAACTCGACGAGCGGCTGCGGGAGCGCCGCGAGGCGGAAGAGGCCGAACGGTACCGCCATTGGGGCGATCTTCTGACCGCGAATTTATACCGCATTCCGTCCCGTGCCGAATCCGTCGACGTGCCCGATTACCTGCAGGACAATGCTCCCGTCCGCATTCCTCTCGATCCGCGTCTGTCAGCCGTGCAGAACGCGCAAGCCTACTACAAACGCTATCAGCGGGCAAGGCGCGCCGCGGCCGAACTCGAGCGGCTTGTGCGCGATGCCCGCATGGAAGCCGATTACTTGGCACAAGTTCTCGTGTCCGTTGAACTCGCGGAGAGCGAGGACGACCTCGCCGAGATCGTGCAGGAACTGCGGGATCAAGGCTTGTTGCCGCCCGGCGGCTCCGACCGCAAGCGCAAAAGCAAACGGCGAGAGGAACCGTCCCGCCCCTTGCGTTTTGTCAGTTCCGACGGCCATACGATTTGGGTCGGCCGCAACAACCGACAAAACGAACGACTGACCCTGCGGACGGCCAGGCCCCACGATCTGTGGTTCCACGCGAAGGACATTCCGGGTTCCCACGTTATCTTGCGGGCCGACGGGCCGGTATCCGACGAGGCGCTGCGGGAAGCCGCCGTCCTGGCCGCCTACTACTCCAAAGCCCGCAGTTCGGGGAACGTACCGGTCGACTTCGTCGAGCGGCGGCACGTGCGCAAGCCGGCCGGTGCGCCTTTAGGTTACGTGATCTACGACCATCACAGGACGATCTACGTCACGCCCACTGACGAGCTGGTCGCGAGGTTGCGCCCGTCCGACGAAGCCCTGGATTCCGGAGATACATAAAAGGCAAGAAACGGGCGAGTTCGCTTGCCAGCAAGCCATCTGCACCCGTCCCCTGCCCATGCGGCACGCCGCCCAACGTCGAAGATATCATTGCACCGTGCGTTAGGGCAGCGTGTTGGAACTTGTAATACGCCGTCCGCACGGTTTTTCCTGCTGGCGCAGCCGAAAAGTATCATCCCGAGCGCGCAAGGGCCCGGTGTGCGATGTCACGCCGGAACGTCATGCCTTCGAACCGGACGTGTTCCACGCCCCGGTACACGCGGGCAACGGCGTCCGCTATGTCCGTGCCGAGCCCAGCGAGCGTCAAGACGCGTCCTCCCGCCGTGACAAGACGCCCCGCCTCCTCACGGGTCCCGCCGTGAAATACAAGGCCGTCGAGTTCCTTTTCGGCGGCCGCGAGTCCCTCGATCGGATAGCCCGTCCGGAACGGGCCCGGATAGCCGGCCGAGGCCAGCACCACCGCCACGCACGGGCGCGGGTCCCACTCCAGCCGCACGTTCGACAGATCGCCCCGCGCCGTAGCGAGCAGGACGGGGACGATGTCGGTGCGAAGGCGCGGTATGAGCGCCTGGGTTTCCGGATCGCCGAAGCGGCAGTTGAACTCGATCACCTTGGGTCCTTCGGCGGTGATCATCAGCCCCGCGTACAGGATGCCGCGGTAGGGGCGCCCCTCCCGGGCCAGGGCCCGTACGACCGGAACCAAGATCTCGTCGTGGACACGCCGCATGACGGCCTCCGACACAACGGGAGCCGGTGAGTAAGCGCCCATTCCGCCTGTATTCGGACCGGTATCCCCGTCACCGATGCGCTTGTGATCTTGACTGCTGGCCATGGGCAGCACCCGTTCTCCGTCGACGAAGGCAAGGACGGTAGCTTCTTCTCCCTCTAAAAACTCTTCAATCACGACGCGCCGGCCAGCCGCTCCGAAGCGGCCGTCCACCATGATTTGGCGGACAGCATTCCTCGCCTCGTCCGCCGAGGCGCACACAAGCACTCCTTTGCCCGCCGCCAAGCCGTCGGCTTTCACCACGAGCGGAGCTCCGACCTCGGCGATGCGCGCTTCGGCTTCCTCGGGCGAATCGCAGACGTGAAAGGCCGCGGTGGGGATTCCGTAGCGCGCCATCAGCGTCTTGGCAAACACCTTGCTGCTCTCGATCTCCGCGGCTGCTTGCGTCGGTCCGGCGATGAGCAGTCCCTTCTCCGCAAAGCGGTCGACGATTCCCGCGGCCAAGGGGGCCTCGGGTCCCACTACGGTGAGGTCGATGCGTTCATCCGCCGCCCAAGCCGCGAGTTTTTCTACTTCCAACGGACCGATGGGAACGGGACGCGCGATGCGCTCGATTCCGGGGTTGCCCGCCGTGGCGTAAAGCTCCTTCACCTCGGGGCTGCGCCTAATCGCCCAAGCGAGAGCGTGCTCCCGTCCTCCCGTTCCGACCACGAGTACCCGCATGCGATTTCCCCCTTTGCCCTCAGTGCTTGAAGTGGCGTACGCCGGTAAAGACCATCGCGATGCCCGCGGCGTTCGCCGCGTCGATCGACTCCTGATCCCGCTTCGAGCCGCCCGGCTGGACGATGGCGGTAATTCCGGCCTCGGCCGCCGCCTGCACCACGTCGGAAAAGGGGAAGAAAGCGTCGGATGCCAAACACGCGCCCTTCGCCTTGTCACCGGCCTGTGCGATGCTCATGCGAGTCGGTAAGATCCGGTTCATCTGCCCAGCGCCGATGCCGACGGTCTGCCCGTCGCGCACGAGCACAATAGCGTTCGACTTTACGTGTTTGACGACACGCCAGCCGAACCATAGGGCCTCGAGTTCCTCATCCGTCGGCCCACGCTCCGTAACGACCCGCCAGCTGCGCGGATCTTCCTTTAAGACGTCGGCCTCTTGTACCAGAAGACCGCCCCGCACGCGCTTGAGGTCCAGGTGGCCATCGTGCCGGTCCGCTTGACCTGTGCGCAAGAGGCGCAGCGACGGCTTCTGCGTCAGGACGGCCAAGGCCCCCTCGGTGAAGCCGGGTGCGATGATGACCTCGAGAAAGATCTTGGCCAGCTCCCGGGCAACGGCCTCGTCCACCGTCCGGTTGAACGCAACGATGCCACCGAAGATCGACGTGGGATCCGAATCATGCGCTCGCCGGTACGCCTCCATGACGTCCGCTCCGATGCCCACACCGCACGGATTCGTGTGCTTTACCGCGACCGCCGCCGGCTCTGTAAACTCGCACACGATATCAAAGGCTGCAGCTGCATCGTTCACGTTGTTGAACGACAAGGGCTTGCCGTGCAATAGCTCCGCCCCGACGACGCTCGGCCCTGCGGCGAACACGTCTTTGTACAAGGCCGCGGACTGATGCGGATTTTCCCCGTAGCGCAAGTCCATTACCTTCTTGAACGGAAGGGTCAGCTCCTCGGGGTAAGCCCCCTGCTTTCCCGCGCGCTCCCGCAAGAAGGCTGCGATCGCGGCATCGTAAGCTGCAGTATGGGCGAAGGCCTCCCAAGCGAGCTCGCGACGGTAATCCGGAGAAATGCCCTCGCCGGCCCGCAGCTTTTCCAGTACCTCGCCGTAGCGGTCCGGACGGACAACAACGAGGACGTCCCGGTGGTTCTTGGCGGCGGCGCGCACCAAGGTGGGGCCGCCGATGTCGATCTGTTCTACGGCCTCCTCCAGGGTAACGCCGGGCCGGATCGCCGTCTCACGAAAAGGATACAAATTGACCACCACCATATCGATGGGGTCGATCCCGAGGCGCGCGATGCTTTCCATGTCTTGTGCCACGTCCCGGCGAGCTAAGATGCCTCCATGGATGGTCGGGTGCAAAGTCTTCACCCGGCCCGCCAGTATTTCGGGAAAGCCCGTGACGTCCGACACCTGCAGGACCGGAATGCCGGCTTCCTTCAGGTGTTCATAAGTCCCCCCGGTCGAAAGCAGTGTCACTCCCATGTCGGCCAAAGCCCTGGCGAACTCACGCACACCCGCCTTGTCCGACACGCTGATCAAGGCTCGCCTGACTTGCATCGACTGTCACCTTCTTTTTGCTCGTCCTGTTCGTGATCCCCTGCCGCCCCGGGCGCAAAGATCCGCACCCGCCGGCCTTCAACCCGGACCCTGCCGTCCAACACCGCCGCGATTGCACGGGGGTAAAGCTCGTGCTCCCGGCGTAGAATGCGCTCGGCGAGGCTCTTTTCCGTATCGTCCTCCAGCACCGGAACGGCTGCCTGCATGATGATGGGACCCGTGTCCATGCCTTCATCGACAAAGTGGACCGTGCAGCCCGACACTTTCACGCCGTAATCGAGGGCCTGCCGGTGCGGATTGAGGCCTGGAAACGCGGGCAAAAGGGACGGATGGATGTTCACGATGCGCTGCGGGAATCTGGCCACGATCCGACCGGGAAGAAGTCGCATATAACCGGCCAACACGATGAGGTCGGGCGCGATGCGGACCAAGTGTTCCAAAAGGGCCTCGTGGTACGCGTCGCGGTCCGGGAAAGCCCGGTAGTCGAGAGCCAAGGCTTCGATTTGCCGCCTCGCCGCCCTTTCGAGTGCCTGCGCATCCGGGCGATCGGATATCACGGCCACTACCCTCGCCCGCAGCTCACCCCGGTCGATCGCGTCGAGTATCGCCTCCAGGTTCGATCCCCGGCCCGAAGCCATTACGACGAGGCGCGGCAGCTCCCTTATCCGGGTCATGCGATCGTGACTCCCTTTTCGCCTGCTTCGATCCGTCCGATCACGTGGGCCTGTTCGCCGTGTTTGCGCAAGACGGCCAGCGCCTCGTCGACGTCGCCGGGTGCCACGATCACGGCCATGGCGACGCCCATGTTGAAGGTGTTCCACATCACGTCATCGTCTAGGTCGCCTAGCTCCTGAAGCCAGGGAAATACGGCGGGCACGGGCCAGCTGTCCCGTTCGATCACCGCGTGGGTCCCGGCCGCCATGGCGCGGGGCAGGTTCTCCGGCAGGCCGCCGCCCGAGATGTTCGCTATGCCCCGTGCGAGCTCCCGTTCGGCCAGCTCGCAAATGGGCCGGGCGTAGATACCGGTCGGGCGCAGTAGCTCTTCACCGACCGTGCAGCCGAGCGCCTCGACGTACGTATCCGGTCTCAGCCCGGCCCGTTCGAAGACGACCTTGCGGACGAGGGAAAAGCCGCTGGATTGCAAGCCAGTCGACACAATGCCCAAAATGACGTCGCCGGGCCGCACTTTTTCGCCCGTGATCATCCGTGCACGGCTCACGACGCCGACGGCGAACCCGGCGATGTCGTACTCCCCCTCCGCATAAAACCCGGGCATCTCGGCCGTCTCGCCTCCGATGAGCGCGCAGCCGGCCTGCCGACATCCTTCCGCGACGCCTGCTACGATGGCTTCCGCCTGGGCCGTTTCGAGCTTGCCGACGGCCAGGTAGTCGAGGAAGAACAGAGGCTCCGCTCCGTGGCAGATGATGTCGTTGACGCAGTACGCCACCGCGTCGATGCCGATCGTGTCGTGCTTGTTCATCATGAAGGCCACTTTCAACTTGGTCCCCACGCCGTCGGTACCCGCGACGAGGACGGGGTCAGGATGCCGCGCCAAGTCCAGGGCAAAAAGGCCGCCGAAAGAGCCGATCTCTTGCAACACTTCCTTGCGAAAGGTCGAGCGGGCGTGACCGCGCATGCGCCGCACCGCTTCGTACCCTGCCTCGATGTCCACTCCTGCCGCCTTGTACGTGAGCCGCTCATCCATGGCCGTACCTCCTCAATACCGAGCTTCAGACATCCTTCATCAGCTCGGGGATGGACCGCCGCCAAGCGTCCGCGAGCTCGCCGACGGCAAGCTCCACACGGCCGCTCGCGGGCGCTCCGGGTGTCCCCGTCACGTCGAGCACCAGGCGATCGCCTCCCGTGCGACCCAAAACCGCGACCGGCACACCTTCCGCCTGGGCAACAGCCATCGCTTTTTCTACGTCTTTTTCCGCCACCGAGACGACGATGCGCGATTGCGTCTCGCCGAACAGGAGGGCATCCGCCCGGAAGTCGGCCTGGAGCTTGAGGTCCGCCCCCCGTGCCCCGGCAATGCAGCATTCAGCCAAAGCGACCGCTAGGCCCCCTTCCGAGCAATCGTGGGCCGAGCGGGCGATGCCTTCGGTAATGAGCCGGCGGCACACCTTTTGCACGGCCAGCTCCCGCGAAAGGTCGAGGCTGGGCGGCTCGGGGCCAACGATTCCCTTGAGCGCCAAATACTCGCTGCCGCCGAGTTCGTTACGGTTTTCGCCCAAGAGCAGCACGACGTCGCCGTCCCCTTGCCAGCCGCTGCCGACGCAAAGGCTCACGTCGTCTACCCGCCCCACCATGCCGACCATGGGTGTCGGGTAGATGGCCTGTCCGCCGCTTTCGTTGTACAGGCTGACGTTGCCGCCGGTCACGGGAGTCCCGAAGGCAAGGCAAGCGTCCCGGATGCCGCGGACGGCCTGTTCGAGCTGCCAGAAAATCTCCGGGTTTTCGGGACTGCCGAAGTTCAGCCCGTCGGTGATCGCCAGAGGGGTGCCGCCGACGCAGCTGATGTTGCGGGCTGCTTCGGCCACCGCGATCTGCGCGCCGAGGCGAGGGTTCAAATAGACGTAGCGCGAGTTGCAGGCGACGGACAGCGCAATGCCCCGCGCACCGTCCCCTACCTGCACGACCGCCGCATCAGCCGCGCCGGGTCCGAAGACGGTCCTGCCACCGGCTTCACTGTCGAAACGGGAATACGCCCACTCCTTGCTTGCGACCGTGGGCGAGGCGAGAAGGCGCAAGAGCTCCGCTCCGAGATCCAGCGGCACGCCGGCCGGAACCTGCACCTTACGCACTGCCGCCAAGTACGCGGGCTCCCTGCTCTCGGGATGGTACAGGGGAGCCCCGTCGCTGGCCAAAGCGCGGGCCGGAACCTCTGCCGCGGTCCGTCCACCGTGCAGCACGCGCAACATGCCGTCGTCCGTCACGGAGCCCACGACCGCCGCCGGCACGTTCCACCTTTCGGCCACGGCCAAGACCTTGTCCTCCGCGCCATTCTCAACGACGAGCAGCATCCGCTCCTGGGACTCCGAAAGCATCATTTCAAAGGGCGTCAGGTCCTCGTCCCGCACGGGCACCTTGTCCAGATCGAGCTCGATTCCCGTGCCCGCCCGCGCCGCCATCTCGGCCGCCGAGCTCGTCAGACCGGCCGCACCCATGTCCTGCACGCCGACGACGAGGCCCGCGGCAATGAGTTCCAAAGTAGCCTCGATCAGCCGCCTGCCGGTCTCGGGATCGCCGATGGCGACGGCGCTTTCCGGCACCTGCGCTTCGTCGCCCAGCTCCGCCGAAGCAAAGCTCGCCCCGTGCACGCCATCCCGGCCCGTCTTGCCGCCGAGCACGATGACCGGATTGCCCACACCGTCGGCCCGGGCCCTTGCCACGCCACCGTGAGGCACGATGCCGACGGCCATGACGTTGACCAGCGGGTTACCCGAGTAGGACGGATCGAAGTAGATCTCTCCGCCCACGGTCGGTACCCCCACCGCGGCTCCGTAATCCGCAATGCCCTGCACGACGCCGGAAAAAATCTCCCGCACCCGGGATTCCGTCAGTGGACCGAAGCGCAGGGAGTTCAATACAGCCACGGGGCGCGCGCCCATAGCGAAGACGTCCCGCAGACACCCGCCTACCCCCGTGGCCGACGCTTCTACGGGCGCCACGGCGGACGGGTGGTTGTGGGACTCGATCTTGAAGACTACGGCTAGGCCGCCTCCGATGTCGACGACTCCCGCGTTCTCGCCTGGACCTTCCAAGATCTGCGGGCCGGAAGTCGGAAAAAGGTGAAACAGGCTCCGGCTGTGTTTGTATGAGCAATGCTCCGACCACAGGCCGCTGAACATGCCGAGTTCGGTCCAGTTCGGAGCCCGCCCGAGCCGCTCTTTGATCAGCTCATACTCATAGTCGGTAAGGCCCAGCTCCCTCCAGGCCTTACGCTCTTCAATCTGCTTTACGGTCGGTTCCATCAGACAGCACCCCCGCCGTAGTCTGAACCGGTTCGGAAACGTCCTAATCCGGCGCGCCCCACATTACCCGACCTGACCGCCCCGCAGCGCCTGCAGCCGGGCCTCCCACGCGTCGCACACGGCGCGGGCCTTGCGCGCCGCGATGCCCACGTACTTCTCGGGCCGGTACAACACCTCAACCTGCTGAGGACTCAGCCGCTCGAGCCACGGTGCAAGCTCGCCGTGGGTTCGAAGGGTCTCGGTGAGCGGTGTGCCTTGCTTTTCCGCCTCCAACGTGAGGCGCCGCACCGCTTCGTGGGCGTCGGGGTGTCCCGCGGCGGCGAGCAGGATGTACAACGGTTCGGCCACCACCATGTCCTTAGTGCGGTTGAAGTTCTCCTCCATGCGCGCCCGGTCGACGACGAGCTTGCGGCAAACCCGGCTCAGGCGGTCGGAGGCAAGAGCGGTGCCGTAGATCAGCTCGCCCAAGAAACGCCCCGACGCGGAATTGGTCAGGTCGCGCTGATGCTCGGATATCTGGTCCATGTAGACGGTCAACATCCGGGGAGTAAACACTTTCCACAGGCTCTTCACGTGTTCGAAGTTCCAAGGATTGCGCTTGTGGGGCATGGTCGATGAGCCCACCTGTTCCGCGGCGAAAGCCTCTCCTACCTCGCCGATCTCACTGCGCTGCAGGTGCCGAATGTCGTCGCTGAAGTTGCCCAGGACGCCTAGGGTGCTGATCAGCGCGTGGGCAAAATCGGCCATATATTCGGGCTCGACGATTTGGGTGGAAACGGAACCGGGACGCAGTCCCAAGATGGCGAGCACCTCGCGCTCGAACTCCTCCGGGTCGTCAAAGAATAGGCTTGCCGCATTGTAGGCGCCCACGGCCCCGGCCATCTTCCCCCGCAGCTCCTCGGCGGCATGGGCGACGGCTTCGATGCGACCGCCGAGCCGGGCTACGTATTCGGCCACGGCGAAGCCGAACGTGATGGGCACCGCGTGCTGGCCGTGGGTCCTGCCCATCTGCACCGTGTCCGCTTCCCGCCGTGCAATGGCCGCCCACAAGTCCCATAGCTCCAGCAGCTGCGGCAAGAGCAGGTGCCGTACGGCATCGCGAAACTGCAGGGCTCTCGCGGTATCCGTGATATCGACGGATGTTGCCGTAAGGTGTACGAAGGGCCGGGAGGCAGGGCTCACTTTGGACTGTATGACGTTGACGAGGGCGCGGACGTTGTGGCGGGTCCTGCGCTCCTCCTCCTGTACTTCGGCAGGCGTCACTGCGGCCGCGGCCCGCTCGATCTCCTCGGCCTGCTCGGGCGTGCAAATGCCGCGGTTTGCCAAGGCACGGGCCAACGCAGCCTCTACCTTCGCTTGGTAACGGACGGCCGCCTCCTCGGAAAGATAAGCAGCGTAGGCGGCAAACATCTCCGGATTGGACGCACGGTAGCGGCTGTCCAGGGGACTGATCGTGAAAAAGTCAATCTCTGGCACAAAACGGGCTCCTCTCGCAATGTTCGCCTTTACACCGGATTGACACCCTCATGCTAGCAAAGACAAGGGGCCGAGTCAACGAAAAGGCGAACGTTTTGGTTGTGAATCACAAAATGTTCGTCTTTGCAGGTTTCCCGAACACCCCTGTTGAAACCGCAACGACGACACCGGCTGCCGCCAGCGCAAGGCACGGGCGCCGGCACCGGTTCACACGTTCGCACGGAAAGGTGATGCAGCGGTGGAAACCTCTCGCCCGCTAGTGGGTGTGATCATGGGCAGCGTGTCGGACTGGGAGACCATGTCCCACACCTGTGCTATTTTGGACGAGCTCGCAATCCCGTACGAAAAACGTGTCGTGTCGGCGCACCGCACGCCGGACGAGATGTTCCGCTACGCGGAAACGGCCGCGCAGCGTGGGCTTGAGGTCATCGTGGCCGGCGCCGGCGGTGCGGCCCACTTGCCGGGCATGGTCGCCACGAAGACCTTGCTCCCGGTGATCGGGGTGCCGGTGAAGTCATCAGTTCTCTCCGGCTGGGACTCGCTCCTTTCCATCGTGCAAATGCCGGGAGGCGTTCCCGTCGCGACAATGGCGATAGGACGCGCGGGTGCTGTCAACGCCGGTCTTTTCGCGGCCCGCATTTTGGGCACGAAGTACCCGGCCGTCGCGGAAAGGCTGGAGGCTTACCGCGCCGCCATGCACCGCCGGGTCGTCGAGGAGGCTGGGCTGCCGTGACCGTGCCTCTACCCCCCGGAGCGACCATCGGCATGCTCGGCAGCGGACAGCTCGGACGGATGTCGGGTCAGGCGGCACGACGGCTCGGTTACCGGCTCATCGTCCTTTCGCCCGACGAAGATGCGCCCGCTAGCCACGTCGCCGACCGCACGATCGTGTCGCCGTTGGACGATGCCGCCGGCTACCGCGCCATCGCGCCCTTATGCGACGTCCTCACGTACGAGTTCGAGAACGTCGTGGCAAAGCCTTTGCTAGACATCGCAGCCTACGTGCCCGTCTATCCGCGGCCCGCTATTTTGGACACGGTGCGGCACAGGCTGCGGGAGAAAGAGGCGGTGCGGGCCTTAGGCGTGCCGACCGCCGACTTCGTCCCGGTACGCTGCCCGGAGGATCTGAAGAAGGCCCTGGACCAGTTCGGAAAAGGCGTCCTCAAGCGCGCTCTCGGCGGCTACGACGGGAAAGGCCAGCGCGTCGTGTGGAAAGGTCAAGACGCCGAGGAGGTATACCGGGAACTCGCGCCTGACGGCGCGGAGCTCATTTTTGAGGAGTTCGTCCCCTTCGTGCGGGAGCTGTCGGTGATCGTGGCCCGCAGCGTGGACGGCCGGGTCGTGACGTATCCCTGCACGGAAAACATCCACCGCCGGGGCATCCTGCACCTTTCCATCGCGCCGGCCCGCACCGCCGCGGACCGTGCGGCGAAAGCGCGGCACATGGCGGCCCGCCTTGCGGAAGGACTCGATCTTGTAGGCGTCATGGGCGTGGAGCTTTTCGAAACCGACGAGGGACTGCTCGTAAACGAACTCGCGCCTCGCCCCCACAACTCGGGCCACTACACCCTCGATGCATGCTACACTTCCCAGTTCGAACAGCACATCCGGGCCGTGGCGGGGCTTCCCCTGGGCGATCCGTCCCTGCACACGCCTGCCGTCATGCTGAATCTGCTCGGACAGCACATGGAAAGTTTGGGCCGGCACCTCGCGACGATCCTGCGCGATCCCTTGCTCAAGCTGCACGTCTACGGTAAGCGGGAGGCACGGCCGGGACGCAAGATGGCCCATCTCACCGCCTTAGGAAGCAGTGTGGAAGAGGCGTGCGCGCGGCTCGAGAGGGTGTGGCCGTTGCTGCGCGCCGGCGACGAACCGCTCATTTGACGCCGGGATGCGCCGCCCTCGTCAGCCTGCCCGCGCGTGGATGGCTTTCAGCGCGGACGGCGACTGGACATGGTAGAAGGTGATGCCGGGCGCGAGGGGCTTGTGCAAGTACTCCTTATGTACGGGGTCGAGGCCGACGATGATCACGATAAGATAAAATCCTTGCCGGCGAAGGCGCAACAGCGTGTCGATCAGCCGCGGCGAGTCGACGGGCGTTATGAGGATGAGCGTCGCGCCCCAGCTAAGCCGCGGCGTCGTCTCGGAAAGGAGCTGCGGCAGTGTGATGCTGGGCACGCACTCGATCGTCGCGAGTACCTCAAGGATCTCGGTCAGCCCTCCGCTGCCTTTGCGCGACTGTACGAAGACCGTTTGGTCCTTCTGACCCGGTACCGCTCCGTTGGTCACAAGGCCCACGCTCTGGCGGTCGCGCACGAGGGCGTAACCGATGGACGCCGCCGCTTCGATTGCCAGTTCGGAGTAGTACTCGAGCAGATGCAGCTCGTACTCCGCTTCGTTGAGATTGAGGTAAATGAACGCGTCGACGGCGATAGTAGGCTGGTATTCGCGCACGTACAGCTCCCCCGCCCGTGCCGACACCTTCCAATGGATGCTCTTGTACGGGTCACCGGCTTGGTAGGGACGGGTCCCGATCGTGTGGGCGGGATCGTCGAAAAAGCGGGTCGGCGTTTGAACCTCGCCGAACGGCAGGGACGAGGGCAACCCGAGGTCTTCCAGGGCGTGGATACGAGGGTACACGATCAAACCGCTCTGCAGCGTCGACGTGCCGCGCAGGTGTGCGAGGCCGAAGGCGTCGCCGGCTTCCAGATGGAGCGGACCGAACTTGTGCAAGCCGCGCCGGCGCGCCACCACGCCGTACGTCCAGCCCTTTCTCTCACGAGGGCCCAAGGACAGCACGGCGCGGCGCGGCGACACCACGTTGACCAAATGCGTGACTTCATCGCTCACCAAAAGCCAGACGACCGGAAGGCGCGAAGGGTTCGTGACGGAGACGGTGACGTCGATGCGTTCGCCGACAAATGCCCGCTCCGCGCTCAGGTCCCGGGTAAACTGCAGCGCGGCGAAGCTGCGGTTGGCGATGTACCGGGAAAGGAAGTAGGTCGCCACCGAGGCATACAGCATCACGTAAAGCACCTTACCCCGGAGAAACAGGGCGGCGATGAGGAGGATCCAGATGCCGGCGCGCCACAGCGCCTCGATGCTGCGTCCCGTCGTTGCCCCGTCCCGCGCCTGCGCCATGCTGCACCCCTCCGAGAATCCGCCCGCTTTGGCCAAACCTTTCCTACTGGTTCGCCTCCGGCCGGGTAGGTTCCTGTCTCGCGGTTCGACGCGGGTGCGCTGCGCCGATCAGCTCCGCATAGCTTAAGCCCGTCTCTTCGACGTACCGCTCCAGGCCGGCGAGGACGTCGAGGGCAGCCGTGGGCCGGATGAAATTCGCCGTGCCCACCGCCACCGCGCGGGCACCCGCGAGGACGAACTCGGCCGCATCCGCCCCGTCCATGATGCCGCCCATACCAATGAGGGGCACCCGTACGGCTTCGTACACCTGCCACACCATGCGCACGGCTAGCGGCCGGATGGCGGGGCCCGACAGCCCTCCGAACACGTTTGCCAGAACGGGTTTGCGCCGGCGGATATCGATGGCCATGCCGAGAAACGTGTTGACCAAGGAAATCGCGTCGGCGCCGGCATCTTCTACGGCCCGGGCCATTTGGGCGATGTCGGTCACGTTGGGCGAAAGCTTCGGGATAACGGGCAGGTGCGTCGCCCTTTTGACTGCCTCCACCACTCGGGCCGCCGCCCGCGGGTCGCTGCCGAACTGGATGCCGCCTTCCTTGATGTTCGGGCAGGAGATATTGATTTCCAAGGCGTCGATCCCTCCGGCGGCGCTCAAACGGGCCGCGACGTCTGCGTACTCTTCCACCGACCGCCCGATGATGTTCACGATGATACGGGTGTCAAACCCGCGCAGCCACGGCAGATCGACCTCCAGGAAATAGTCGACCCCGGGATTTTGCAGGCCGATGGCGTTCAGCATCCCCGACGGCGTTTCGACGATGCGCGGCACGGGGTTTCCCGTCCACGGCTCGCTGGAGACCCCCTTGACCATGACCGCGCCGAGCCGGGACAAGTCGAAAAACTCGGCGTACTCCCTGCCGTAGCCGAAGGTGCCGGAGGCCACCATGACGGGATTTTTCAACTCCATGCCGGCGATTTCGATGCTCAGATCAACCATGGCCGTACACCTCTTCCGCCCAAAAGACCGGCCCTTCCCTGCACACCCTCTGGTACTGCACGCCGCCTTCCGTGCGCACCGGCAGCACGCAGGACAAACACGCGCCGACGCCGCAGCCCATCGCTTCTTCGAAGGCGAGTTGACAAGGCACGCCGGCCCGGCAAGCGATGCGGGCGACGGCCTCGAGCATCGGCCGCGGGCCGCACGCGTAAAGGCCGTCCCACTCGTTTCTGTTCAGTTGGTTCTCCAAAAGATCGGTGACGAATCCGCGATGGCCCAAGCTGCCGTCGTCGGTCGCCACCTCCGCCTCGATGCCCAGCGCCGCAAACTCGGTCCAGCCGAAAGCGAGCCCGGCCTCGGCAAAGCCGAGGAGCGCCTTCATTTCTGCTTGACCTTGCCAAGTTTGGGCGAGAAAAAGCAGGGGCGGAACCCCGACGCCTCCCCCGACGAGGAGAAGCCGCCTTGCCTCCGGGACCTTCACGAAGCCCCTGCCTAAAGGTCCGAGGACGTCGATGTCGTCGCCCGGGCGAAGGCGTGCGAGCGCCTCCGTGCCGCGCCCGACGACACGGTACACGATGCTCCAATCGCCGTTCGCAAAGCGCCGGTACAGGCTGAAGGGCCGGCGCAGCAGAGGATCCCAGCTTCCCGGCCTCGCGACCCGCACGTTGATGAACTGTCCGGGCTGGACGGCGTCTAACGCGGGGTGGTGGGCCGCGATGAGCTCGTAGTGCCCAGCTGCCACCGGCCGCTGGGCGACGACTGCGGTTACGAACGTCTCAGCCACCGGCTTTCCCTCCCCACGCTGCGGGCAGCTTGCCGCCTTCGTCGAGCGCCCGGTTGATGGCAGCCCTAGCCTCTTGCGCTGCACGCGCCTGTGCCTCGTGGGGTCTTAGGTGGGGCGCCTTTTCGTATGCGTACATAATTGCACGGGATGAGTTGATGAGCGCGCCGTAGCCCTGCTCGTCGAAGGCAGGCACCACATCCCGAGCCGCGGCACCTTGGGCGCCGAAACCGGGGACGAGAAAAAGCGTGCTCGGCATCAACGAGCGGAGCCGGGCCAGCTCCTCCGGATACGTCGCGCCCACTACCGCGCCGACCGCCCCGAAGCCGCGATCGCCTTTTTCGTCGTTCCAGCTTTCCACCGCCAGGCCGACGTGCTCGAAAACGGGCCGGCCGGCCGCCACCAGGTCTTGAAACCGGCCCGAGGAAGGATTTGACGTTTTCACCAGGACGAAAATGCCCCTGCCCCTGTCGCGGCAGCGGGCGATGAACGGCTTGATCCCGTCCTCGCCTAAGTACGGATTGACGGTCAGGGCATCGGCGGCCAGGGGGCCGTCCTCCAAATATGCTGTTGCGTACGCCTCGGCCGTAGAACCGATATCGTTTCGCTTGCCGTCGGCGATGACGATCAGGTCTTTCGCCCGGGCGGCTGCGACGATCCGCTCTAAAGCCCGCAGTCCGTGCGACCCGTACCGTTCGAAGTAGGCCAGCTGGGGTTTCACCGCCACCGCGTAATCGGCTGTCGCTTCGATCAGCTCCAGGCCGAAGCAGGTAAGGGCGCGCTCTGCCACCTCGAGATAGGTGCCTCCGGCCGCTTCAGCCTGCTGCAAAATCTCCCGGGGCAATCGCTCGAGACTCGGGTCGATGCCCACCACGAGAACGCTCCGTTTCCGGTCGACAGCAGCCAACACACGATCCGCAAACATCATTTCGCCTACCTTCCCGCCTCGTACTGCACCCGGCCACCGATGACCGTGGCCCGCACCTTGCCCGTAAGCTCGACGCCGAGGAACGGATGGTTCGCGGCCCGGGACGCCTGTTCCTCCCGGGTCGGCGTCCATTGGCGGGCGGGATCGAAGACGACCAGGTCCGCAGGTGCCCCTTCCTGAACGCCGGCATACGCCAGGTTGAACGCCTTGGCGGGGCTGGAGGTCAGTCTCCGAAGGAGCGTGCCCTCCTCGATAAGGCCCGGCCGCACGAGCTCCGACCAAAGCGCGGCGAAGGCATGCTCCGCTCCGGCCGCGCCGAAGGGAGCAAAGTCGAACTCAACTACTTTTTCTTCACTTGTGTAAGGGGTGTGATCCGTGACGATGGCATCGATCACTCCGCTGCGCACCCCTTCGATGAGGGCCCGCCGGTCGTCATCGCTTCCCAAAGGTGGCCACACCTTGAGCGACGTGTCGTACGAGCCGAGGGATTCGTCGGTACGCACAAGGTGCAGCCAGCTCACTTCGGCCGTCACGTTCCATCCTTGCGCCTTCGCCTCGGCGATGCGGGCGACCGCCTTGGCCGTGGCGACCCGCTGTACGTGCAGCCGTCCTTCGGTTAGCCGGGCGAGCAAGAGATCGCGCAGGAGCATGGCTTCCTCCGCCTCGGCCGGCATCGCCCGCAGGCCGTAGACCGTCGGGTAATAGCCTTCCCACGCCGATGCGTTGCGGGAAAGGTACGGATCGACGGCGTCCGTCAAGAGGGGTACGCCCCACGGACGCAGGTAAAGTAGCGCCCGCCGCACAAGGCTCGTGTCGTGCACCGGCCGGCTGTCGCCGATGGCTACAGCGCCCGCTTCGGCTAGCTCTCCCCATTCCGTCGGTTCCTCCCCCTTGCGCGCCAACGTCAGGCACGCCGCGGGAAAAAGCCGAAGCGGCAGTGTCTCGCTGCGGGCGAGGAGCATGCGCACGTCGGCGGCATACTGCCTAGGCGGATCGGTATCGGGCATGACGATGGCCGTGCCGAATCCGCCGCGCACTAAGGCCCTCGCCAGACTATCCAGACTCTCACGGGGCTCGTGGCCGGGCTCGCCCGCATGGACGTGCAGATCGATCAGTGCCGGAAAAACGACACATCCCGACGCATCGACTACCTGCTCCGCCTCCGTTTCCAACTCCGGGGCGATTGCCGCGATCTTTCCGTCCCGGCACAAAACGTCCAACACGTCGTC
>JAAYLA010000377.1 GCA_012522135.1 Bacillota bacterium
ACACTGCGGTCATCATACTGGTCGATCAACTTCAGCGAAACGCCGCCCACGGTGGCTCGTTCGTCCGTGAGCGTAAAGTCCGTGCCCGGAACGCCGGCAAAGATCGTCCAGTCGGCCGGCACTCCGGTCGGCTGGGTACCCAGCGTAAAATCGGGATTGCGTATGAGATTCGCCTGGGTATAGCCCTTGGCACTCAAACCGAACACTACGGTGACGAGCAGCACGAGTAGCAGATGTCGGTGCATGGGTGCAAGTCCTCCTCCGCGTGTTGGTACTTGCGGCGGCACATTCCTTGCTAATGAATTAGGCGCCGGGCAGCGGAGGACCTTGTTCGCGCCTTCATTCACAATCCCAAAATGACGCGCAGCACGGGTTCGATGCCGTCGGCCATTTGCAGAAAGCCGATGTCGTTCGGATGCGTGGTATCGACCGTGCACTCGTCCCAGTCCGACTTCAAGAGCGTCGTCCCGTCAAGGAAGTAGATGTTCCTGTCGCCTGCCTTCCGCCGCGCCTCGACCGTACCGCGCTGCAGCTCCCAACGTTCCGTGCGGCGCGCGAGGGAATCGGGGTAAATTTCGTCATGGACCCGGCGGAGCCTCGAGATGACCAAGATCGGCACGTCGGGATGGTACTGCCGGTAGATGGCAATGAACTGCGGCAGGGTCTCGCGAAAAAGCTCGGTGCTCACGCAGTTGGCTTCGTAATCCAGCACGAGGCAGGCCGGCCGTTCGATCTGCGCCGCGAGGTGCGCGAGTTCCGGTTCGCCCTTGCCGCTGCCGCTGAAGCCGAGGTTGATCATCTCCACGTTCAGACGCCGGCTCAAGATATTGGTGTAGGCAAGGCCGGGGCGCGTTGCGCAGGCACCTTGCGTAATCGAGGTGCCGTAGAAGATGATTCGCTCATTCCGCACGTAGGGCGCGGGGGCTTCCACCCGGGCGCCTTCGTCTAAACCGATGTGCAGCTCCTTGACGCCTTGATACAGCGGGAAGTTGATCGTGATATGCCGCATCTCGGACGTGGGCGCATTCAGAAGTTCAACTGTGTAAGCGCTTTCCTTACCGTCCCACTTCGTGGTATTCCAGTACATCATGGACCCGGGTTCTCCCAGGTACAGATCGAACCCGCACTGGCCCGTCGCCGGCATGTGCACCATGTTCGCGGGTCCGGCCAGCTGAACCTTGACCCACACGCGGCGGCTGTCGGTACGAAAGGCGACTTGACCTCCTGCGGTATGATTCGCCAAGTGGTCGACCGCGTCGGGGATCGGCCAGTCAGGCTTTACGGGCAGGCGCCGGTAGATGCGGTCTTGTTCAAACCAGGCAAAGCCGCTCAGCCGCAGGGGCGCCTCATAGGGTGCGTACCATTTGATGTCCTGCTCTTGGCTCATCTGTCGTCTCCTCGCTTCGGTCTTGGACTGTCCGGGCCTGGGCTTGCGAAAGAGCAAACTCTTCGTCCGGAAGTAATCCTCCCACGGCCCCTGGAAGTTTCTCGCTCGAGCCCGGAAAAATCCTGCCGCCCGGGCTACTTGTTCCGGCCCGTAAACGCCACATGCCTCCTTTGCCGGACACCTTTTCCGTCGAGCGAGCGGGCGGGTGCCAGGCTTTGATACCATGCGGGTACGATCCGCGCAC
>JAAYLA010000378.1 GCA_012522135.1 Bacillota bacterium
GAACGGCTTCTGGAGGACTCTCCCACCTCATGCACCGGATCAACGAGAGTGGCATGACAGTTCGAGCCTGAAGCCGCATCATCTCGAGGTTGAGCGGTTCTCACCCCGGTTCCCTTGACTCAGTCCGGTTCTGACTGAACGTAGACACCGGCGCCGCGGGATGCGATAATATATGGTACAAGAGGGAGATCCCTGCAGGCCGACCACGGGCAGGGACTCGAGGGGGTAGGTACCGTGCACTTTCTCTTAGGCCTGCTGCTCGTCATCGCTGTGAGCCTTGTGCCCGCACCGCCGCCGGCCGATTCCGGTACAGGCACCAAAGCCAAGGTGGTCATCCACGCGAGCACTACCGAGGGCACGCGCATCGGGTGGCAACTTATCACCGAAGACGGCAATATTAAGTTGCGTCTCGGTGGCACCGTCTCTCCATCCGAGTGAGGCCTCGTGCCGTGCTCATCCGCGATCCGATCCACGGTGACATCCGGCTCCACGCGCACGAAGCAGGCGTACTCGACACCCCCGAAATGCAACGTCTGCGCGGCATCAAGCAGCTGGGCACGGCCTATCTGGTGTATCCCGGGGCGCACCACACCCGGTTTGAGCACGTCCTCGGCACGCTGCACGCCGCTTCCCGCATCTGCTCCGCTCTCAGGGCAAACGGCCATCCCGTAACGGAAGACGATGAGCGCATCATTCGCCTAGCCGCCTTGGTACATGATGTCTCTCACATACCCTTCGGCCACACCTTCGAGGACGAGCGCAAGGTTTTTCCCAGGCACGACCGGGCCGACCGCCTGCGCGCTTTCCTGTACGGGGGCGAGCTCGGGGAGCTCCTGGCGCACCTGGGCGTCCGTGACGAGGTGTTTGCGCTGCTCACGGAGGAGCGCAGCTGGCGGTCCGACATCGTAGCCGGCGCGGTCGATGCGGATCTCCTCGACTACCTGCGCCGCGACGCGTACTTTTGCGGCCTCGCCCAAACGTACGACGACCGCGTGTACACGTATTTCTCAGTAGCCGACGGCCGCCTGGTATTGCGTCTTGAACGGCACGGAATGGAGCGACCCGACGCCCGTTCCGAAATCTTGCACCTTCTTCGCATGCGCTACGTGCTCACGGAACGGGTCTACTTCCACCACGCCAAGGTCATTGCCGGCGCCATGATCAGCAAAGCCGTAGAGATCGCCGTCACCCGGGGCCTCACGCAGGAGCGCCTTTATCCCCTGACCGACGCGACGCTCCTGCAAATGCTGGCGACGGAGTGGGGAGACGATTGCGCCGAGCTGGCCCGGGCGGTACAGGAGCGACGCCTTTTCAAGCGGGCCTTCGGGATCAGCGCGGCGACCGTAAGCGAAGTGGAGCGTTATGAGCTGGCCGAAGCATACCATCGCCCGGGCCCGCGGCGCGATGCGGTGGAGGCCCGGATCGCTCGCGAAGCAGGCCTCGGCCCGCACCAGGTGATTCTCTACGTCCCGCCGCCGACGACGTTCAAGGAAATCAGCATGCTCGCTGTCACACCGTCGGGCATCATGCCGTTGAGTCGAGCCGCAACGAGCCGCCTCGAGATCTCGGCCCTCGAGGAGCAGTACAGGAACTTGTGGCGCCTTTGGGTCTTTGCCCCTGCTTCGCATCGGGAAGCTGTGGCGGAGGCGAGTGAGCGGGTGCTTGGCCTCCCGAGTGAGCTGCAGCAAGGGACGCCCATGGCCGGGGAGCTCCGGTAGCCCGGAAAAAGCGAGCGCCGCAGCCCATGACTGCGGCGCGTTGCCGTGGGGCCGGTTTACTTATGGCCGTACACGGTCAGTCTTCCAACGTGGAAAGGTCGCCGAGCGGCAGGCCGAGCTCTTTGGCCCGCAGGAACCGGCGCATGATCTTGCCGCTGCGCGTCTTCGGCAAACTGTCGACGATCTCGATCTCGTCCGGGACGGCGATGGGCCCCATCTCGGCACGGATGAAGCGCTTGAGCTCGGCTTCCAGGTCGCCGTTCGTATCGAAGCCCGTCTTTAGAATGATAAAGGCTTTGATGCGCTCGCCCGTGATCGGGTCGGGCTTGCCGATGACCGCGGCTTCGGCTACCGCCTCATGTCCGACGAGCGCGCTTTCGATCTCCATGCTGCCCAGACGGTGCCCGGCTTTCGTAATCACGTCGTCGACCCGGCCTTGTATCCAGAAGTAGCCGTCCTCGTCGCGGTAGGCCGAGTCGCCGGCAAAGTACAAACCCTCGATGGTGCGCCAGTACGATTCGTACCGCTCGGGATCCTTGAACAGGGTGCGCATCATGGCGGGCCACGGCTTTTTGATCACCAGGTAGCCGCCCTTTCCTTCGGGTACGGGGTTGCCGCGGTTGTCGACGACGTCCGCTTCAATCCCGAGGAAAGGACGGGTGGCTGATCCGGGCTTGAGCGGCGTGATGGGCGTCGGCGTGATCATGTGGGCTCCGGTTTCCGTTTGCCACCACGTGTCCATGATGGGGCAGCGCTCGCCGCCGATGACCGAGTAGTACCACATCCACGCCTCGGGGTCGATGGGCTCACCGACGCTGCCGAGAAGTCGCAGGCTGCTCAGGGCGAACTTCGCCGGAATGTCGTCGCCGTGGCGCATCAGGCCCCGAATCGCCGTCGGCGCCGTGTACATAATCGTGACGCCGTATTTTTCCACGATCTCCCAGAAGCGTCCGGGATGCGGAATGGTCGGCGCGCCCTCGTAGAAGACGCTCGTCGCACCCATCATGAGCGGTCCGTACACGATGTAGCTGTGACCCGTCACCCAGCCGGGGTCGGCAGTACACCAGAAGATGTCGTCGGGCTGCAGGTCGAAGAC
>JAAYLA010000379.1 GCA_012522135.1 Bacillota bacterium
CTTCCTACCATGTTTAGACACCCTCTCTCAGTCTACTGATCCTCATATTGGGTGTCCACTGGATCGGGGCAAGCTCAATACCGGCATCGGGAAGGTGGCCTTAACTGAGGGCACCTTTCATGTGGCGGCACCCATTGAGTTGCCGTCAAACATCGTACTGCAGGGCCAAGGGCCGGTGACGATTCTGCGGGTGGTCGATAATGCAGATGACTCGATTTTGACCAGTGTACTGGTCAACGATGATCCGTTAAGTGGCAACGTTGATATTACCATCGCAGACCTTGCCATAGACGGCAACAAAGCGAACCAACCGCCTGTGGGATTAAAGCACGGCATTTCACTCACCTTCGTGGAGAATGCCACGATTCAGCGCGTCGTGATCCATAACATGGAGCAGAGTGGCATCGCCCTTTGGGACTTCTGCGAAGAAGGGCTTATCGAGGGCTGCGTGATCCATGACAACGATGGGAGTGGGATGCACCTTTTTAGCTGCTTTGATATGTCAGTGACCGGAAATCAGATCCTCCGAAACGGCGGGGATGGGATTCTGCTTCTCTTTGGCGGCAGCTACACGGTCGTATCGAATACCATCCTGCAAAATGGTTCTGTGGGGATTAACATCACCTCAGAATCGAACAGCATCACCGGAAACACGGTGGAGATGAATGGTTCCTACGGCATTAACCTGAGCGCTGTACAGGCCCGTAATAACACGGTTTCGAGTAATACCGTGACCCGCAACGGCTGGTACGGGATCATCCTCTCAGGCGGCGCCCATGACAACGTGGTGGCCGATAACAACATCGAGCAAAACGGGACCGATGGCGCCAACACCTACGATAACATCTTTGTAGTGGGCGGCGCCGAGGACAATGACATTCAGGGGAATGTGTGCCGAAACGGCCTCACAGGCCAAGTGCGCTATGGGATTGCCGTCGATGCGACCGCCGGGGACAGGAATCTCGTCACCAACAATGACCTGCTCAACTCAGGGGTGTCGGGGGATCTGTTCATTGGTAACCCGACAACCATCACCGAAGCAGGGAACCGGCTCACCTTCGGATCTGCTACCGGCATCGCGTTCAGGTGGATGCACTCTACCGACCAGGCGATAGCCGCCGGGACCAATGTGCTGCAGTGGGATACGGAGATTGTTGACACTGCGGGCGTCCATAGCGGGGCGGCTGAGACTGAATACACCGTCCCGATAAATGGGATATGGCACTTCTTGGCCTCAATCCGCATTAAGGAGCTGGCTAACTCCTTCTCCGTATCGTACCGTTTCCGCATTAAGGTGAACGCCAACACCATCGTGGAGCAGTACGTGTCGGGGATCTTTACCACCGACAACTTCCCGCACTCGATGGTCGAACTGGTGGATTACGGCGCAGAGGAAATAGGGATCTGCGAGCCGTGGCGTCGCCTCTTCTGGGTGCGGCTTCAGGTAAAGGGAGCGGAGCTGGGGCGCACGCTGCTCGTTGCCAACGCCCATTACACCTGGGACGGCCATGACTGCATCCAGACACGCGGCACAGGCCTGCGGGTTGATATGGCGAAGCGCACCTTGGACACGCTCGAGAGGCTCCGGCTGCCGGACGAGCCTGTAATATTCATGGGCGATTTGAATGAGTCGGGAGCAGCCATACACACCCTGCGGGCCGGTGGTCTACGGGATTCGGTCGGTACGGATGGATCGCCCTTGCAACACACATATCCCGCCGATCCACGGACGACCGCGTATCGAGGCATCATCGACTGGCAATTCCACGCTGGGCCAATCAAGGTGATAGAATCTGGACCCGTCGACTTCTTCCTGGACGGTGTGGTGCCTTCCGACCATAAGCCCGTATTGGTGCGATATCACATGTGATTGAGGAAGGCGTGGGGGGCGTCCCAGCCACGGAGTCGCCCCCCGTACCCGTCTACTCGGCACGCCTACCCAAGCATCCGACCTCACTCGTAAATCAAGTACTTCTCCCGTACGGCCATCCACTGCGAAAGCTCGGGCTCGTAGGTGTCGAGGATCATGTCGATAGGTACTCCGGCCATCACGTAGGTTCGGGAGGGTCCGCCGGAATTCCAGGCGAAACGGCTACCCGCGACTCGACGAAAGGCGTCGGCCACGTGCAGGGCCACTTCCACCGAACGATAGTTGTGGGGATCGAGGACGTGAATTTGCACGCCGCCGACCTCGACGCCGGCCAATTTGTCGGCGAGCGGTTTGAAGTACGCCGGGCGGAAGGCGACCCCCGGCAGTTCACGTCTATTCAATTCTGCGGCCACGTCCTCGGCTCGGATGCCTGCACCGCCCAGCCAGTGGAAGGGGAGGGTGGTGCCCCGGCCCACCGACAAGTTTGTGTTCTCGAACAAGGCGGTTCCGGCGTAAAGGAGCGCAGTCTCGGCTGTGGGAATGTTTGGTGAAGGAAGAACCCACTGCAGCCCGGTGTCGCTCCACAGCATGTCGCGCCGCCAGCCGTCCATGGGTACCACCGTGAGATCGGCTTTGCCGTCAAAGTGCTCGGCGTTCCACATCAGGGCCAACTCGCCGTAAGTCATGCCGTGGCGCAAGGCGATCGGGTGCCGCCACAGACTGTACGGACTCATCACCGGTCCCTCCACGATGGCCCCGCCCAATGGGTTCGGCCGGTCCAATATCACGACAGGCAGATCGGCTTCGATTGCAGCCTCTAACACGTAGGACATCGTGAACTTGTAGGTGTACCAGTACGACCCTACACCTTGTAAATCCACCAGGAGCACGTCGAGATCACGCAGGGACTCGGGCGTGGGCTTCCTGTTCGACCCGTACAAACTGTAAACGGGTATGCCGGTGATGGGGTCGGTGTAGGTCGCAATGTGCACGCCGTGGGCCTCGCTGCCGCGGATACCGTGCTCCGGAGCGAAGAGCGCCCTCAGATCGACCTCTGGGTGCGCATGGAGGACGTCCGCCGTATTGCGCAGCTGCGAATCGACGGCGGCTGCGTGCGTGACCAGTCCGACCCGCTTGCCTTGTACCAGATGCAGGTAATCCCGTAGCAGCACGTCTATGCCCAGCAACACCTTGCCGTCCACCTCGGCCGCACCGACCGGGAACGCCGTCCCCAGCACGAGCAGCACGACGAGTCCGATGCCGAAGCCAATTTCCCGAAGCATAGGCACACCTCCGTTATGGGGTTTTCGTGTAACCTACATGCTTAGCGACCCTGCACAATGTAAACCTCACCCGGGAGCCCGTCCGGCACCAATGACATCTCGGACGAAGCGGTTCCGTCGTAAAACCAGTGGCTTGGCGTTACCAGGGGGATCGGTTCGAAGCGGTAATGGGGCCCGAACAGGTTCCGCAAACTATTTACCACTTCGATTTCAATGGTATTGCGCATTCATCACGGTTTGCCCCGACACCTGCCAGGCAGCATTCCAGCTCCATTGCCCACTCTTGCGATACGACGTCTCGGCGGCTTTCTCCACGAGCGTGGCCTTTACCGACGGAGCCACCCGGGCATGAGGCGTCAACCCCAGCCAATCATCGGCGAGATAACGATACTCTCCCGTCGCTTTGTTGCGGAAATACGTGTGGCCGTACCGAACCGGCCCGAACGGAGTGAGAAGCTCTTTCACGTCATTTCGCCGCACGATGACCCATCCAGGCCGTTCACCCGCATGCTCACGCAGGCGTTCATCCACCGCTTCAACAGCCTGTTGAATCAGCTCCCGGCCCAGTGCACTCAGTTCCCGTGCCAGTCCCTTTTCGAGAGCCTCGTAGGAGCCCGCCGTGACAGCCTCATCAACTACCTCAAGTACACGCAGGAATCGCAGCCATACATCCTGAATTGATAACATGACGACCTCACCCTCTGAGTACTTCCCGTACTCGTCTGGTGGCACGGTGGTGAGGTC
>JAAYLA010000380.1 GCA_012522135.1 Bacillota bacterium
CGAAGCTCGGCCCGAACGTGGGCTATGCGAGGACCATGAGCATCACGCTGTACTGGTTCCCGCTGCACTACGTCGCCCACGGGCAGACGCAGGATGTTTCCTTCCGGGAGAATTATTTCAATATCAAGATGAGCGGCACGCGGAGCGATGGAATCGACTCCGGTGATTGGGTGGACCTGCGCATCGTGGTGCATTCCGAAATCCAACTGCATATCCGGCCCGATGGCGGCGAATGGTCCATGATCGCCCGGATTAAGCGCCCCGAGAATATGATGACTCCGCCGGCCGAAATCGTCGTGGGCAAAGGGTTCGAGAATGCCGCCGAGCTCAACCAGCCGAACCTGCAAAACTCCGACCCGGAAGCCGGGCTCGTCGGCACCGCCCTGTTCGATTACGTCCGCTTGATCATCGACGGTACGGAGATCTTCAACGACACCTTCGAATCGCTGGACGCCTGGAAGACCCGCATCGATCCCGAGTATGCCAGCGAGATCGAGCTGAGCGTCGTTTCCCTGTGACACCTGCTCGGAGGGAGGAAGTACTATGCCGAATCACCGCAAGCGCAGCCTACGCATCGTTCTTGCCGTGGCCTTGGTTCTGATGGTCGCCGCGCCGGTGGTCACCGCCCAGACAATCACTTTGGTCCACATGGCAGAACGCGTGGATAGCCCGGCGACCCGAGAAGCACTGAAGGCCAAATTTGAGGAAATGAACCCGGACATCCGCATCGAGTTCATTTACACCACGGGGCGCCCAGACTGGTACGAGAAAATGGTCACCCTGTGGGCGAGCGACGTGTTCCCTGATGTCATTGAAGTGAGCACGGAACGAGCCTATGAATTCGCTCGGCAAGGCCTTTTCCTCGACCTGAACCCGCTCATGAAAAAGGACCCGGACCTTACGTGGGATCAGTTCAACCCCGTGGCCGTGGAGCTGAGCACCATGCCGGCCGGACGTCCCGATGCCGGTGCCCGCTACAGCCTACCCCGGACGATTTTGGTCAACGGCGTGGGGCTCAACATCGACATGTTCCGACAGGCAGGTCTGACGCCGCCCACGGAGATGGAACACCACTGGACCTGGGACGACTTCGACGAGATGGCCACCAAGCTGACCCGTTTCGGGGCCGACGGCAGCGTGGAGCAGTACGCGGTGCGCATTCCAAACAACCACTACCGCTGGCCGACTTGGGTGCACAACGCGGGCGGCTGGATTTTCGACACGTACATCGATCCCAGCGAAAGCCGCCTGCTGACCGACCCGGTCCGCACGGCGCTCGATTTCATCTTCGAGGCCTTGCACGTGAAACAGTATGCGCATCCGCACCAAAACTACGCCGGCATCTATAACAGCAAGTCGGCCATGGAGACGGGCGTAGTCCCCAGCTACGGCACGCGCCATCGCGACATGGGCTTCAGCTGGGAGATCGACTTCTACCATAATCCGAAGCTTGTGCGGGGCGGCAGCGAAATTGCGACCATCGGCGTGGCCATCGGCGCCCGGACGAAGCACGAGGAAGCCGCCTGGAAGTGGATCAAGTTCCTGGCGACATCCGAGGAAGCCATCGAACTGTTCCTGAACGAGCGGCCCGATGCTCCGGCGTGGGGTCCCGGCACGCAGCTGTATCTGGAATCGGATCCTGTGGGCGCGCCGCGTTGGATCGAAATGATGACCCATCCCGATGCGTTCACCCGGCCCATTTACAGCCTGGAAGTGGAACAGCTGCTGCAACAACACATCAACGACATCTTCGCAGGCACGATGCCCGTCGACATGGTGTTGGAGGAAGCCCATCGTCAGTTGTCGATTCTGTTAGCGGAGCTCAAGGAGTAGTCTTGACGTCTCGTCCGTCGGGGCTAGGCGAATCGAGATGGAAGTATCGGGGAGGTCCTTTGTCTTGAATGATCGGCCGATCGGCTTTGGCGTGGTGGGATTAGGATTCGGATATGGACACTGCCGTAGAATCCAACAGGTGGAGGGGGCCGTGTTGGTTGCGGTGTCGGATCTGTCGCGGGAACGGGGGGAGAAGGCGTCCGCCGAGTTCGGGGTGCCGTGGTATGCCGAGTACGAGGCGATGCTACAGCGGGAAGACCTGGACGTTGTGGTGATCGCGACGCCCAGCGGTCTGCACGGGCAGTTAGGTGCCATGGCCGCCAGATACGGCAAGCACGTCATCTCGGAAAAGCCCCTGGAAGTGACCACGCAGAAGGCTGAAGAACTAATCGACGCGTGCCGTAGCGCCGGAGTGCGCCTGGCCGTGAACTATCCGCTGCGCTTCTACCCCGACCTGCGCCGAACGAAGGTGCTGCTAACGGAGGGGCGGCTAGGACGGATTCTGCTGGCCGAGGCGCGACTGAAGTGGTATCGCAGCCAGGAGTACTATGATGGCGCCGGTTGGCGCGGCACATGGTCCCTGGACGGCGGCGGTGCGTTGATGAACCAGACTATTCATCAGATCGACCTGCTGCAGTGGCTGGTCGGCAAGGTGAGCCGGCTAATGGGGCACTACGAAACCATAAACCACGCCATCGAAACGGAAGACCTGGGGCTCGGCCTTTTGAAGTTCGAGTCGGGTGCCGTGGGAACGGTTTTGGGCACGACGGCCTGCAACCCGGACATGGGGACGGAGATCATCGTGCACGGCACTGCCGGCACCGTCATTTTGCGGAACGACCAGCTGGCGAGCGTACACATCGACGGCGTGGACGATCCCGTGGCGTACTTCAACTCGATCCCCCTTGACG
>JAAYLA010000381.1 GCA_012522135.1 Bacillota bacterium
CATTGCACCTGGTTTACTTGCTGATCATACTGGTGCGTCCACATATCGGGACTTATCGTCGCCGGCAGGGCATTGAAAGCGATCTTCTCGAGCCGGTCGCCCCAATGGGAAGCGCCCGTGATCTGCAGTAATTGCTCTAACGAATACATGTACTCGACCACGGCGCACAGCTCCGTACCACGGATGGGACTCGTCCCCGCCAGGCATTCGTCGCCGCTGAAGACGCCCGTCACCATGCCGTGGTGGCGGTCGAGCAGCTCGACCATACGCTCAGCGCTGCTCTTATGTTTCGGATCGCCGGTCATGCGCCACAAGAGCGCGCCCGACTTCAGCATCATGGCGTTGTTGACCACGTGGCTCATTTGGCTCCAGCGGCCCTTTTCGTCCGGTTCCGTGTACGGCCAGTGGTCGAAAAAGCTGATCCAGTCGAAGCCCTGGCCGCGCAGCTTGGAAGCCAGATTCAATAGCCACGGTTCCCCGGTCCGCTCATACAGCCAGTAGACGGAGATGAGCGCCTCGAACCAGCGCGTCTGGGCCCAGTTGTAGAGCGTCATCCGGTCCATGTGCCGCTCGATCGCCCTTAAGCTGCGTCGGACCACGGCCTCGACACGGTCGTCCCGCGTAAAGCTGTGATATAAGACCAACACCTTGAGCATCAGAAAATACGCCCATAGGTCATAAGCATCCCGCGGCCGGCCGGTATCGGGACACAGCCAGCCGTCTTCCTGCTCGTGGTCCATGATGTATGTCACGTATCTCATGGCCCGCGACTTCATATCTTCGTCGTCAAGCAGCCAGGCGAGGGGAATGAAGCCGTCGAGCCAGTACGGCATGCGCTCCCAACCGTCCGCATCTCCGCCGATCCAGCGGCTGTTCTTAATGTCAGGCCAGAACTTGTCCAGATTGCCCGTCAGGCCGGCGGCCTGCGTCTTCAGCTGCTGCAGTAGCCAACCGGAAGGCTTGATCTCCCTCGGGTCCACTGGCGCGAAATGGGAAGGAAGAAGCTTCCGCATAGCGATCCTCCTGACTCAAATCGTGTATTTGTTCTGACAAGATCCACCCGCCCCCGCGTCTACACCCCGTACAATCCCACATCGATGCCGCGGTCCCCTTCCGCCTTGACCGCACGCACGCAGAGCACGTTCTGCCTGTCCCGCAACAGCCGTGCGTGCGCGCTGATGTCGATGTGCCGGTAGTGACGTGGGTACGAAGCCCCAGCGGTGCACGCCCACATGCCCTCCGTTCACCCACACGTTGGCTTCCCAGTCTACGGCGCCAACATGGAGCAGCACCAGCGGCCGCCGCAAGTGCTCACCCAGGATCTCCGCTTCACGGGCTCACATCGCTTCGTGGTGGGGCCAAGCGTGGAAGTTGACCGCGCAGGCGTCCTTTCCTTCTACGGTCAAGAGGGCTGCTGCGACGAAGCGGCTGAAGGGAGCGTTCTGGTTGGTCGGTCCGGCGTGGTTGAAGATACGGCCCTCTTTGACCTCGTAGCGAGTGAAAATGCATCCTGGAAAGCTCGTGGCCGGCGCAAACGCGATCAGGTTCAGGCACAGGCGATGCGCGATCCCCTTCATCATCTCGACCGCATGACCTTCCTGCACTGTCAGGATGTCGCAGTTCAGGTCGCGCAGCGCTTGGAAGGTATCAGGGTGACCCATGCCCCTCGTTGACACGCACTTCTGCCGGCAATGATCCCACAGTGAGCAGCGCTCTTCCTCATAACTGATTAACGAGCATCCGCGTTAGACATGTTCTTCAAACTGTCGTGTTTGTAATTGGTATTTTCGCACTTGACGGGAAGGTCCGATACTCGTTCTGTAGAAGGATAACCGTAGATCCGTAGGCAGTACTCCCGGCGAATCAGCAAAGGAGGGGGGACATTGTGTGTCGCAAGTCGACATCTGTTGCGCTAGTGGCCGTAGTATTGCTAGGCTTTGTGTCGTTGGCCCATGCACAGACAACTCTGACGGTGCAGATATCGGGTTCGAGCCTTGAAATTGCTCAGTTCGAAGCGGTCAAGAGGGCCTTCGAAGACAGTACCCCCACATACGTTTGGAAGCGGAGTTGTCCGGCGGTACTGCTGATTGGATCGATCGTACCTATGTCCAACTGGCTGCTGGTACGGCACCCGACATCATGCGCACTTGGGGACCCTTTCATGTAGCCTGGGCCGAGGCTGGCTTGCTTCTCGATCTGAGTCCCTTCGTTGAACGCGATCTCACGCCGGACGATATTGCCGATTTCTTCCCAACCACGTGGGAAGGCGGCCAGTTGCAGTTCGGGCCTAAGGCTGGTTTGCGGTTCGGCATGCCGCGTCACGTGAAC
>JAAYLA010000072.1 GCA_012522135.1 Bacillota bacterium
GGGACTACGGGACAACCTTTGTGTTTACGTCGGAGCTCGAGTCGAGGCGGCGGGTTCTGGAGCGGTCCATTCCCACACTCGATGAAACAGAGGTAAGGCTCCCCTTCGCTGCCACTTTGTCGGTCTCCGATGTGCAGTGGCCCTACCGCATCTGGGAGCTGGCCCTGGTGCCCGAGGTGTCGACGGCTGCCGGGGTGCGGACGGGAACGTACGAGGACGTGATCCGGGTCTACGCCGTGGCGCCGCCGGAGCCCGACGGCACACTGCGGGTGATGACCTACAATATCCACCACGGCGAGGGCATGGACGGCCGGATCGATCTGCAGCGCCTCGCCGACGTCATGGCGTATTCCGGTGCCGACATCATCGGCCTGCAGGAAGTGGACGTGCGCACTCGCCGGTCCATGGGCGTCGACCAGCTGGCGGCCTTGGCCGAGCTGCTGCACATGGAGAGCGCTTTCGGCTGGAACCTGCTGTACCAGGGCGGGTATTACGGCAACGCTCTGCTCAGCCGGTACCCGATCCTTTCCAGCAACAACATCAATCTTTACTGGGCCGGAGGCGAGCCCCGCGGTATGCTGCGTGCCGTGGTCGATGTGGACGGCAGCCCGCTCACCGTGTACGTCACGCACCTGGGTCTGGACGCACGGGAGAGGGACGGCCAGCGACGGCAGATTGTCGACCGGTTGCGAGGCACGGACGGACCATTCGTGCTGCTCGGTGACATGAACGAAAGTTGGAGTCCCGGTCAGGAGCCCCTCTTCGCCGATGCCGCGGTCGATGCGTGGCTGCAGGCCGTCGACATGTCCGAGCCGTCTAGTCCGCTGCGGCTTCTGGGCACGTTGGGGAGTACCTTCAGCAGCACGAATCCGAACCGGCGCATCGATTACATTTTCTTGTCCCACGATCTGGCCGTTACCGGAGAGAGCGCGGTGTTCACGATCCAGACCCAGGCTTCGGACCACTTGCCCGTCGTTGCCGAGATTGAATGGAAGAATTGAGGTTGGATTTGGCGTTGAAGTTGAAAAGCGTGCGGGTGATGACCTTCAATATACGCCACGGCCGAGGCGTGGACAACGAAATTAACTTGCCTCGCATCGCCCGGGTAATCCAGGACGCGGGCGCGGAAGTGGTCGCCTTGAACGAGGTCGACCGGCGGACGAGACGGAGCGGCGGCGTCGACCAGGTCGAAGAGTTGGCAAATCTTCTGGGCATGGAATACGCGTTCAGCCCGAGCATCGAGTACCAGGGCGGTCAGTACGGCAACGCCGTACTGAGCCGCTGGCCCATCGAGGCGGCGCACGTCTACAAGTTGCCCGAGCTCGGTCCCGAGGTGCGCACGTTGCTCTACGCCCGCATCGCATGGGACGGCGAGCCCTTGCACTGCTTCGTCACGCACCTTGGGCTTTGCGACGACGAACAGCGGGCCCAGTTGCGGCAGATCGCCAAGGTGCTCGAGGCGACTCCGGGCCCCAAGATCCTGGCCGGCGACTTCAACTTCGATGCCAGCCTCGTCGACTGGCTGAACGAACTTCCCGCCACCATGCGCGAGCTTTGGACCCTGCAACAGAGGGAACGCCTCTTCGCCCACCACAACGGACTCAGCGGCAACACGTTTCCGTCTCGCGATCCCAAGAAGCGCATCGACTACATCCTGGCCTCCGAAGAGCTGGAACTCGCCGAGCCCGTCCTGCCGGTGCACACGTTGGCGTCGGACCATTTGCCCGTCGTAGGCACCTTAGCGCGGCGGATGTAATGGACGGGTCGTCTCGGGATGTACCTTCCCAAGCTATGCCGCTGTTCCATGGCGTGTGGGATTGCGGCCCTTCGATATACCCACACGCCGTGAAACAGTTACCGATGTAGTGCGCAGTCGACCACTAGAAATCCTGGATTAGGGCATCGATAGTCGGTTTGATTTCCAGGCCGACCGTCGTCGCAGGCTGGGCTCCGCTCCACAGTTGCTGGTGGTACGTGGCGCGCAGTATTGCCTGGACCTGATCCCAGTTGGCGGGGTAAGGCATGACGCGGGTCGTGCCGTGCTGGAGCGGCTCGATGTAGGCAAGCCGGTTCCAGTCGGCGTCTGGACGGAGAAAGTACTCGACCGCGGCGTCGATGATGAACGGGATGCCGTTACCGAGTGTGTAAAACTGCCGCTGCGCGAAGTCGCTCGTGGCCATGAATTCCACGAGCTTGGCGGCGAGTTCTGGATAGCGGGTGTGAGCGTGCACGGCGACAAAATACGCCTCCGCTGCCGTGCGATCCACCGCCGCGCGCGGGAACGGAGCCACGTCATTCGGGAACGGCTGCTCGTTCAGGCGGCGCATGTCCCACGCTCCCGACGGGTACATGGACGCCGTTTCGTTGTTGAAGTATGTCCATGGACTGCCCCATAGGATGGTATAAGGGGGCGTGACAGCGTGCACGTGGGTTAGGTCGGCGAGCCACTGGAGAGCATCGGCGGCCTTTGGCTCGTGCAGGAGGAACTCGGTGCGGTCCGCATTGAAGATATCGCCGCCGTTGCGCCAGACCCAAGTGATCCAGTCGCGTAGGACGAAACTGTACCACACGAAGCCGAAGCGATCGACGACTCCGTCACCGTCCTGATCACGGGTAAGTGCTTTGGCTTTTGACACAAAATCATCCCAGGTATCCTGTGCCGAGAGCGGTGCGATCCCCGCGCTGTGGAAGTGGTCGACGTTGTAATTGATCCCGGCCGGTCCACCGTAGAGCGGCAAACCGAACAGCTGGCCATTCACCCTGCCGTCGTCGACCAGCCCGGGGAAGTAAACATCTTCCAAGTCTGTGCGCAAGTATGAGTCGAGCGGCAGGAAGAATCCTTGGCGCGCTAGGTTCGCAAAGTCAAAGCTCCAAAGAAAGACGATGTCAGGCGCCAGTCCAGCGGCGGTACGCACGGGAATTTGTCCGACCAGGTGGCCTCCGCCGATGTACTCGATATCGTACGTCAGTTCGGGGTAATCCTTTTGAAACTCCGTCAGGATGTTCTCCAGTACAGTCATCACTTGCTCCATATCGCCGTAGCCGGTGGTGATGTGCAAGTGGGTTTGACCGCCTGCAACCGGCGCAATGATCAGAAGGGTAAGGAACACTACCGCGGAATCTACCGACAGGCGTCTCATTACGACACCCCTCCCGACGCAATATTTTAGAAGCCCCAGGGTCGTTCGTTCTCGGCCGGCGATTTCCTCTGTTTCACGGCGCGTCGATTTCTGTGCAAGGGTACCTACCTCGCATGCCGGTGAGCTGATTCTTTTCACACGTCTCATGGCGTGTGGGGCGCGTCCGGTGCCCCAACCCACACGCTAGGAAACAGTGGCCGACGCGCCCCGGGGAGCGTTCATCCTACGCCGTTCCCACACGCCGTGAAACAGTGTCCAAGCTTAGCCTGCGTCCCTCCGCTCGCCCGGTGCTTGAATGATCACCCGGTCTCCCTCCACGACCATCTTCACCCGGCTGCTGCCTCCGAGCCGGTTGGTAAACTCCTTCGGTAGCTTGATCCGGCCGGCGGAATCGAGCAGGGCGAAGGCCTCGTGGGTAGTGTGGTCGACGCCGATGCCTGCGCCAGAGCCCGTGGGTTGCAGGGGGATCTCGCCGCTCAGGGCAGCTGCCACCGCATCGGCCGTCTGCTGCCGGACCACCTCCGTGCTAAGCTTTCCGTCTTGGATCTCCACGTAGCGGTCGGCGGCCCGGGCCACGGCGGGGTCGTGGGTGACAATGATGACCGTGACACCAAACTCATCCCGTACCTGCCGGAAAAGGTCGAGCATGGCGGCGCCGGTGCGGGAGTCAAGGGAGCCCGTCGGTTCGTCGGCCAAGAGCAGCTCGGGTTCGTTGGCCAAGGCGAC
>JAAYLA010000396.1 GCA_012522135.1 Bacillota bacterium
AACCGGGGTTTTTGCAACCAGGGATGTAAGCCCAACTCCAAGTTCAGTACTTTAATCCACCACATCCCGAAGGCGATCGAGCACGGGGCCGAAGTGTTGAGCGACTGCATGGTGACCCAGGTGGAGGTAGACCGCCGGGGCATATAATGGACCCATAAAATCGGACACAATAGCGCGGGGTTTTAAGTTACTCTCAAGTAGCCATGGGCCAGATCCGAAGAAAGCATTCACCCAGTTTCAAAGCCAAGGTCGTTCTCGAGTTGCTCAAGGAGACGAAGAGTGTCAGCGAACTGGCGTCCGAATACGGGGTCCATCCCAATTTGCTTCATCGTTGGCGCCGTGAGGTGCTCGACAGCCTTCCCATCGTCTTCTCCAGCAAAGAGAGCTGGGCAGCGCAAAAGGCGGAATACGAGCAGAAGATTGAAGAGCTCTACACCGAGATCGGGCGGCTCAGCGCGCAGCTGAGCTGGCTTAAAAAAAAGGGCCTCACATTTGAGTCGGAGTGAGCGGCTTGCACTCATCGATTGGGAGAACCGCGAACTGCCGATAAAGACCCAAGCAGAGCTTTTGGGCTTGAACCGAACACATCTGTACTACAAGCCTCGAGGGCCTAGTGAGACGTGCTATGAAAAGTCAAGCACGTAACCGGACCTTGACAAGTGATATAGGGTCTCAGGTGTTGGCATCAGCCCTGGATGGCGCCCATCGGTAATCTGGGTCAAACACTCGTTGGTCACGCCATAGGGCATGGATCAGGTGTGCTAGGCGTCGGGCAACAGCCCCGGTGGCGACGCCGACATGTTTCCCCTCCGCTCGCTTGGCCTCGTAGTAGGCGCGGAGTTCAGGGTTGAACCTACGAGCGTTGATGGCCGCAAGCCAGATGGCACGCCGCAAATGGGGTGAACCGCGCTTGGACATACGGTTGCGCGTTCCGGCAAATTGGCCCGATTCACGTACGGTAGCATCGAGGCCAGCAAAGGCAACGTACTTACGGGCACTGGCGAATCGGTCAATCTCGCCGGTCTCGCCAATGATGGCCGCAGCCAGTACTCGCCCGATGCCGGGAATCGTCTCGATCACATGATAAACACCTTTCGGCAGGGCCTGGGGTTGATTCACGGCAGCTAGCTCTGCCATGGCTTCGTCGATGGCCTGTTCAATGGCGCTGATTTGGTTCTCAATGAACTCAATCTGGTCCAGCAACAGCTTGAGTTCGAGGGCAAACGCGTCGACCGCAATGGAGATCCCAAACGTGCTCTGGGCGTAGCTTTGCACTTGACGAGCACGCTCGGCACCCAGGCGGCCTCGGGAATGCTCCGCTAGGAACTCTGCAAGCTCTGACAGGTCCACTTCTGCCAGTTCCTCCGGAGTGGAGAAGGTTTTGAGAAGTTCTCGAGACGTTTTGATGAACACGTCGGAGAAGCACTGCGGATATTCCGGAAAGATGCGGTCTAAAATGCCCAACACACGTTGTTTGAGGCTCGAGACTTGGTCAACGAAGGCGAAGCGGGTGCGGGAGAGCGTCTGAAGTCTAAGCACGGGCTCCGACGCCATGGACGTTGGCTGCGTCTTGTTCATCCGCATCAGATCAGCCAGGATGTACGCATCCTTTCGGTCTGTTTTGCTTTTGCGGATGTATAGATCCCGGGCTGCATCGGACTGAATGGGATTGACGACGTGCACCGTGTAGCCCCGTTGAGTAAGGAAGCTGTAGAGAGCAAGCCAATAGTGGCCTGTGGCTTCCATGCAGAAGGTGACGAGCCCCGGATCGGGGCTGATGCGGTTGTGGATCGCCTGCAACAGTCGCTCTGTTCCGGCTACGCTGTTGGTCACTGGCATGGACAACACTTGTTCGCCGTCTGCGTTCAAGACGCATACTTCATGCTGTTTCTTGGCAATGTCGACACCTGCGAAGAACATGGTAGCCACCGCCCTGTGCAAAAAGTAGGCCGGGAACCCGCATGCCTCTACACGTCCCAACCTAGCTGTTGACTCGAGACATACAGCACTGCCGCATTCTCAACGTGCTCATTCGAGACATCGTGTAGAGGCGGGGTAGCAGTCTCACTTTCGGGATAGCCACGCTTCCCATGGAGGATGATCGAAATGCCCCAGCCTCTACAAACTCGTTAGCTCTGCTACCCCGAGACCCTTCTTCACTTGTCAAGGTTCCACGACATTAATGTACTAGG
>JAAYLA010000382.1 GCA_012522135.1 Bacillota bacterium
ACCACGCACTGGCTGCCGAACCGCTCGGCTCCTTCGTCGATCAATTCCGGCCGGCGCACGGCGGCCGAGTTGACCGAGATTTTGTCGGCACCCGCAGCAAGGAGCTCCCGCATCTGGCCGACGTCCCTCACACCGCCCCCTACGGTCAACGGGATGAAGACCTTCTCGGCCGTGCGGCGCACGGTGTCCACCATGGTCCGCCGCCCTTCGGCCGACGCCGTTATGTCGTAAAATACCAGCTCGTCCGCGCCCTCACGATCGTAGAAGGCGGCCAGTTCCACCGGATCGCCCGCGTCCTGAATCTCCACAAACTGTGTTCCTTTTACTACCCGTCCATCCCGCACGTCGAGGCACGGGATGATCCGCGTGGCCAGCATACGACACACCGTCCCGGGGGCAAAGTTTTGGGCAAAGGCTCGGGGCAGCGGGGCACAGTCCACAGGGCCGGATCCGGCCAAGGGAAAAGAGCCTCGGACCGCTGCTCTGCGCCGGTTGCCTCTCACCGGCACAGCCTTGCGAAGTTGCTCAATATCCGAAGTCCCACCCGGCTCGATTTTTCTGGATGGAACTGCACGGCCATGACATTTCCCGTCTCGAGCGCCGAGCAGTAGTCGAGGCCGTAATGGGTGGTCGCGGCAACGACATCCGCCGCATCGGGCCGGACGTAGTAGGAATGCACGAAGTACACGCGGCTTCCGGGTTCGATCCCTTGCAATAGCCGGGTCCGCTTCGGGAACGAGAGGCTGTTCCACCCGATCTGCGGCACCTTGAGCCCTTGCGGGAAGCGGAGCACCCTGCCGGGCAAGACCCCCAAGCCCCGGGGCAACGCGTCGCCTTCGGAGAAGCGCTCCTCGCTCGACTCGAACAAGAGCTGCATCCCGAGGCAGATGCCCAGAAACGGTTTGCCGGCTTCGAGTGCCCGGGCAACGCCCTCTACGAGGCCCGCCGCCCGCAGGTTGTCCATCGCTTTTGCGAACGCTCCGACGCCCGGCAGCACGATCCCCGCGGCGTCCCGCAGCACCTTCGGGTCCCGGGTGACGGCCACGGCCGCGCCCACGTGCTCGAAGGCCTTCTGCACGCTGCGCAGGTTCCCCATGCCGTAGTCGATGATGGCGATCATGCCTGCTCCTCCGTGTGCCGGGCGGCCCGCCGGACGCTGCCCGCCTCGTCGCGCCGAACCCCTGCCCGGCCCGTGCGTTTTTGGATGTTCCTATGGTAGCACACTGGCCTGGAGCGTTACAGTGGGTTGCACCGGCCGTCGCCATGTATACAAGCCGCGGGTGCCCGCTCCTCTTCCAGGCGCCGGGCACGGTACGGACACCGCCCCTCGCGGCACCTCAGATATCGAGCTCCACCCGGTACTCCCGCAGCCACGTGTCGATCTCGATGAGGTACGCGAGAAGCTGCGGCCCCTGCATGAGCTGTCCGAACCAAGGTTCGTCCGGTGCCATCCCTGTCACGGCCAGCCGGCGCACGGCGGGCAGGTCGAGGAGGGGGGCGATGGGCGATGCGGGGTCGGCCAGGATGTCGAGGAGCCAGCGGCGCACGGCCTCGGCGTACTCGGGCTGATGGCTTTTCGGATACGGGCTCTTACGCCGTGCGAGCACCTCGGCGGGCAGCACGTCGGACAAGGCCCGCCGCAGGAGTCCTTTCGGCCGGCCGTCGCACGCTTTCATTTCCCACGGCACGTTCCACACATACTCGACCAACCGGTGGTCGGCGAAGGGAACCCGCACCTCGAGGCCCGTGGCCATGCTCATGCGGTCCTTGCGGTTCAACAGGGTCGCCATGAACCACGTGATGTTCAGGTAGGCGATCTCGCGCAAGCGGCGTGCGCGGGGCGGCTCGTCCGGCAGGCGGGGCACCTCGGCCAGGCTCTCCCGGTAGCGCTGCGCGGCATATTCCGCGGGGCGGAGGAGGTCGCGGAGCCACGGAGCGAGCAAGGCGGTGCGCAGGTGCAGTGCGCGCGACCAGGGGAACGTTTCGGCGGCCAACAGCTCCTCCCGGTGGAACCAGGGATAGCCGCCGAAGATTTCGTCCGCACACTCGCCGGAGAGGGCCACCGTCGCGTGCTTCCGGATCTCCCGGCAGAACAGATACAGCGAAGCGTCGATGTCGGCCATGCCGGGCAGGTCACGGGCCCGCACCGCCGCGGGCAGGGCCGCCGCGAGCTGTCCGCCTTCGATCACCACATCACGATGGACCGTGCCGAACTGCTGCGCGACGAGCTGGATGTAGCGGGCGTCGGCCTCCGGCTGGAAGCTATTCGGCTGGAAATGGCGCGCGTTCCCTGCGTAATCGACGGAGTAGGTATTGAGGGGCCCTTTTCCTTCCCGTGCGAAGGCCTGAGCAGCGAACGCCGTGATCGCGCTGGAGTCGAGTCCGCCCGAAAGCAGCGTGCAGACCGGAACGTCGGCGACAAGCTGGCGCTGCACGGCGTCGGCGAGGAGCTCGCGCACCCGCGCCACGGTAGCCGGGAAGTCATCTTCGTGGGGGCGGCTCTCCAGTTGCCAATAGCGCCGGTGGGAGACGCCGTTCGGTGAGACTGTCAGGCACCATCCCGGTTTCACCTCGCGCAGCTGTTTATAGACGCCGTGGCCGGGGGTGCGGGCGGGTCCCAGGGCGAAGATCTCCGCGAGGCCCTCCGCGTCCACGACGGGCCGTACACGCGGGTGGGCCAGGAGCGCCTTGGGTTCGGAGCCGAAGAGAAAGCCGTCGCCCAGGTCGGCATAGAAGAGCGGCTTTACGCCCAGGCGGTCTCTTGCCAAGAACAAGGTCCTCTCCGCCTCGTTCCAAATGGCGAAAGCGAAGATCCCGTTGAGGCGCTCGAGGCAGTCGGGCCCCCATTGGATGTACGCGAGGAGCAGCACTTCGGTGTCGGAATGCGTCTGGAAATGCCAGCCCCGGGTTTCAAGTTCCGAACGCAGCTCGGGGGCGTTGTAGAGTTCACCGTTGTAGGTGACGGCGAAAGTGTTGCCCGCCGGACTGCGCACCATGGGCTGCGTTCCGCCCGCGGGATCGACCACGGCCAGGCGGCGATGGACCAAGGCGGCGCAATCGGAAAAGAACGACCCGGAAGCATCCGGACCGCGGCACGACAGCGTTTCGCCCATCGCCTCCGCCGTGGCCGCCTGCGTGCGCACGGAACCGCGAAAATCGCCCCCGCCGGCAATTCCACACATGCCAAGGCACGCCTCCGGTCCAGGCGGGCGTCATCCGGACCCGTGCGGCACCAAGGGACGCGGGCCGGTGAGCCGCGAGCCGTAGACGGTACACGACAGTATAATCGTGGGGCCGGTCGAGCGTGACGAAAAGGTCCCGGCAAACTAGGAGGCCGTCCCGACCCTCTCCACGGGCAGGCGGGGCCGCAGCGCAGCCTGGGGTACCGCCGCTCCCGTGCGCCGCAGAAAGTTGGCCAGGAGCACGGGGCCGTACGTCGTCAGGATCGATTCCGGATGGAACTGCACGCCCTCGACATCGTATGCCCGGTGGCGAATGCCCATGATCTCGCCTTCCGCGGTCCAAGCCGTGACGGCCAGATCGGGCGAGAGGGCGGAAGGATCGACGACAAGGGAATGGTAGCGGGTCGCAGTGAAGGGGGACGGGACGCCGTGGAAGAGGGACGAGCCGTCGTGGTGCACGGGGGACGTTTTGCCGTGCAAGATCCGCCCCGCTTGTACCACCCGGCTGCCGAACACCTCGGCGATGCACTGATGCCCTAGGCAAACGCCGAGGATGGGGACGCGCCCGGCGAAGCGGCGGACAACGTCTTTGGATATGCCGGCTTCGTCGGGGGTACCGGGTCCGGGCGAGATGACGATGCCGCTCGGCGCGAGTTCCTCGAGCGCGGGCGGCTCGATTTCGTCGTTGCGGAAGACGGCCATCCGGGCGCCGAGTTCGCCGAAGGCCTGCACGAGGTTGTACGTGAAGGAGTCGTAGTTGTCGATCAATACCAGCATGAAAAAACCTCCTCTTGAGCGGACGGTCGATCGAGAGGAGGTGCGCGGGGTTCGCGGCGCATCTCGTCTCGTCTCAGCTCGTCTCGTCTGGTCTCTGCTCGGGTACGTTGAATGTTCATCCACCGTATTGGCGCCATTATAAGGGACCCATGATACGCTGTCAACCAGTTCGTCTCAACATTTTTTATTGCGCCGGCCCGCGGGTTGTGGTATAAAAAACTACCACGACCTGAATAAATATACCTCCCGGGCCGGGCGCCATGTTCGGCGGAAGCGAGGCGGGATGCTGTGCGGGCCTACATTGTACTCGAAGACGGATTTCACGTCGAAGGCGAAGCGTTCGTCGGAGACGGCGAGGTTTACGGCGAAGTCGTATTCAACACCGCGCTCACGGGATACCAGGAAGTCCTCACCGATCCCTCGTATACCG
>JAAYLA010000383.1 GCA_012522135.1 Bacillota bacterium
GCAGCGAGCGTCACCCTACTCGATGTACCATCCGCCTTCGAGGCCGAGGCACATGGATGGACTGACTATGGTAGAATGCATGGTGCGAGGTGACTCGTCCATCCGCCCGGTCTTGACCGGGATCGGGCTGCTCCGCGTTACCACACTCGTTTCTCCATAGGAGGTCGATGCGCCATCGCAACCATTCGCGACGTTGCCCAAAGGGCCGGTGTTTCCGTGGCAACCGTTACGGCGGTGATTAACGGGAGCAGGCCGGTCAGCGACGAGCTGCGCAGGCGAGTAGAACAGGCCATCGCGGAGCTCAATTACCGCCCGAACCTCGTCGCGCGGGCCCTTTACACGAGAAAGACACAAAGCGTTGGGCTCCTCGTTCCGTCAATCACTAATCCGTTTTTCGCCGCGGTCGTAAAGTCTGCCGAAGAAACGGCGCACGAGAAAGGTTACGCAGTATTCGTCGGCAATACCGACGGCGATCCGGAAAAGAGCCGGGCGTATGCGGACCGCATGCTTGCGATGGGCGTGGACGGGCTCTTGGTCGTTCTCTCGTGGGATATCGTCGAGAGCGGTTTGATCGATATGTTCTAAAGCCGCGGTGTCCCTGTCGTCGGCGTAGCAGGCGGAAGGCCGGTCCCGCAAATCGACTGCTTTGTGAGCGACGACGTTGGTGCCGGACAACAGGCGGCCACCTACTTGATCCGGCTAGGCCATCGGCATATTGCGTTCATCGGTGCGACGCAGAGCAAGACCACCGAGCTGCGGTATGAGGGAGCTAGGCGTGCGTTTCACGAAGCGGGTTTGGAGACGGACGACAGGCTGCTCGTCACCGTAAACAGTTACGACGCTCAGGATGCCGCTACGGCCGTGACGGAGCTTCTGGCAAGGGGATGCACGTTTTCCGCCTTGCTCGTATTTAACGACGTTATGGCGGTGGGAGCCCTTGACGCCTTGGAAAGTCAAGGAATCCAGGCACCCGAGCAGGTTTCCATTTGCGGATTCGACGATACCGTGTCGGCATATTCTCGCCCGCAGCTCACCACGATTGCCTGTCCGAGCGAAGATCTCGGGCGCCAAGCCGTAGAGCGCCTTCTTCAGCGTATCGACGGAGACAAATCGCCTCCCACGCTCCACGCGCTGCCTACAAGACTGATCGTGAGGGAATCAACCCGCGCCCCCCGCTCGTCTTAGAAACCTCGTTTTTCCCGGCAGGCGGGTCGGGAGGAATCTGCCGCCGGGCGTCAAAGAGACCTTTTGATGTAACCGGTTACCAGCCTCGGCTGGCAGAGCGTCGGATCAGAAAGGAGTTCTGGAAGCAGTGATCGTTGCGTTCCGAGAGGAATATCCTCGACCCGCCTTCGTGCGCAAGGACTGGCTCACTCTAAACGGAGTTTGGCAGTTCGCTTTCGATGATGAAGACCGGGGAGTGCGTGAGGGGTGGTTTGCAGACGCATCGCACCTGACCCGCCGCATACGTGTGCCGTATGCTTACCAGACGGCTGCGAGCGGTATCAACGAGCAAGACTATCACCCTATAGTCTGGTATGCCCGAGAGTTCACCGTACCAGAGACATGGGCGGGGCGGCGGGTACTTCTGCATTTCGGTGCCGTAGACTACGAAGCGGCGGTTTGGGTAAACGGTTTACCCGCGGGGCAGCATTGCGGCGGCTACGTTCCGTTCCACCTGGGCATCACGGATTTACTGCAGTTGGGAACGAACACCTTGGTCGTGCGGGTCTTTGATCCGGCGCGTACCGACCGGCCGCGGGGGAAGCAGAGCGCGCGGCGAGAGCCCTTTTCTTGCAGGTATACTGCAGTGACGGGAATTTGGCAAAGCGTCTGGTTGGAACCCGTCCGTGCCGTCCACTTGGAAGATGTCTTCGTGCGGCCGGACATCGATAACAACGTCGTGTGCATCGACTAGAAATTGAGCGGCGTGGAAGAAGGGCTCACCTTCGAAGCGACCGTCCTCGACGCCGGGAAGGTCGTCGCAACGGCCGTGGTGCCATTGCAAGAGCAATTTGACCGCTGGAGCGACATCACCCCCCGTGAGACGGGCACCGTTAGCCTGGCCGTTCCGAATGCCCGCCTCTGGTCGCCGGAAGACCCGTACCTTTATGACCTTGTGCTGTGCTTGCGACGCGGGGACGAGACCGTCGATGAAGTCAAGACGTACTTCGGCATGCGCAAGGTGCACGTCGCCGACGGGCAGTTTTTCCTCAACAACCGCCGCTACTACCAACGCCTCGTCCTCGATCAGGGTTACTGGGCGGAAGGTTTGTACACGGCACCCTCGGCCGAGAGCATTCGCCGCGACGTGGAACTCATTAAAGCCATGGGTTTCAACGGCGTGCGCAAGCACCAGAAAATCGAGGACCCGTATTTCTACTATTACTGCGACAAACTCGGCCTCCTCGTGTGGTCCGAGATGCCCGCCGCATACGAGTTCTCCGAGGAAGGCGCGCGTTCCGTCATGTATGAGTGGCAGGCTGCGGTGCGGCGCGATCGCAACCACCCGTGCATCGTCGCGTGGGTGCCGCTCAATGAAAGTTGGGGCGTCGACGTACTCAACGAGCGGACTTGCCCCCGGGCGGAGGCTCACCTCATGGCGCTGTATTACGCAACGCATGCTCTTGACGGCACACGCCCTGTGATTAGTAACGACGGATGGCACCAGGTGCGTACGGACATCGTGACCATTCACGAGTATACGCAGGATGCGGACGACCTCGCGGCGCGGCTTAGGCGTTTCTTAGAAGATTCCCATTACGTGGCCTTCTCCCACGACCGCCCCGTATTGCTGCCCGGGTACGAAGTCGACGGGGCGGCGATCCTTCTCACTGAGTTCGGCGGCACGAAGGTGGAGGCGCCGGAGGTAGACGGCTGGGGGTACGGGCAAGCGGCCAAGGACTATGAAGAAATGGCGCAGCGTCTGCGCGCTCTCGTCGACGCCGTGCTTTCTGTTCCCCGGATCCAAGGCTTCTGCTATACCCAGCTAACCGATGTGCAGCAGGAGGTGAACGGGCTGCTCACCATAGACCGCCGTCCGAAGCTACCCCTCGACCTCCTCAGGAGCATTTTTGCACGTTGGGTATAGAACGGCGCACCGGAGACGGAGCAGAACTCGAAAAGGCGACAAGGGGGCCGTGTTCCTGCCAGGGACGCGGCCCCGTTTTGGCTATGTCCTATTCCAAGAAGAGCTCGATCACCGGCACGGTA
>JAAYLA010000384.1 GCA_012522135.1 Bacillota bacterium
GAACCGTGGATAGGATCGCCGAGCCAGTGGGCTATCCGGATGGTCACCTCTTCGGCCGTCACCATCGGATGCAGCGCGCCGCCCAGCAAGACCGTTAGGAGCGTGATCCTGACGACTCTCTTCAACATGTGGGCGAACCTCCTCTGTCTGTATCAAACGCAGTATGGCTAATGACGTCCCAAGAACTCGACCCAACCCAATTGCAGTCCTTCGGAGATCAAGCCCACATCTGCGCTGAGCCGGAGGAATTGAGCTGTAACGTCCCGTGGTACCTGACCGGTTACAGTAACGCCCGTCCAGCTACCCGGAAGCGGGAACGATTCCACCGATACCTGCGTCACTTCCTGCCACTCGTGGCCGTCGGCCGAAACCTCAAACTTCAGGTGATCGACCATGGTTTCCTCGGTCGCATAGGCAGTCACGGTAAACTAGCGCAAGTTGGACACCTTCCACGCCAAAAACTCATAGCCCGAACCCCGGAGGACCAGCCGGCTGTCATCGCCGGCAAACTGATCGGGATGGTCCGTGGCGTACTCCCAGCCGGATGACCGTTCGTACGTCTTCGCGCGGTCGACCGAGCCGAGCCATCCTGACGCAAGGGGCGGCAACAAGTCATCCCGCATCTGCCAAGTGTTATCCACCGGCAGTTCCAGAGAATCGGAAACCCGGTTACCCAAGCTGTCCACAACCGTGATCTGAAGCGTGTGGGTTCCATCGCTCAGATTACGTGTGTCGATCTCGAGGTCGCGGGGTACAGTGTTTCCGTCGTACAGTACCTGGTTGTCAAGTCTGAGGACAACGCGATGGACATGCTCCGCAGACGGCACGATCCTAATTTCCGGGCGGAACTGCTGCGACACCGGCAGCTTGGCGTTGCCCGTTCCTAACCTCACAAACAGCACGTTCTCGAGGGTGATGTCCTCGCGGCTGTAGTACCAGATGCGGCCCTCCTGATCCCCCACGATGAGGTCGGGACCGTTGGGATTACCGAAATCGGCTACCGCAGGACCGGCTGCATGCTGCCCAAGGAAGATCGGCTTTCCCCGGAACGCCATCAGTTGCGGGAACCTGAAAACCGGCTCTTCGTTCGTTCCCACATTCTTCAGGAAGAGGACCGCGGCACCCGGCAGTCCCAACGCCTGCGGCAAGCCGAACTCAGGATCAGGCACGGACCCGTGTCGGGGGGTACCGAGCACTAAATCCAGCCTGCCGTCTAGATCCCAGTCGACGTAGTTGATCTTGAGGCGCCCCGTACCGCCGGCCGGCAGGAAGTTGGCCCGGATGGTCTGGCCCGTATCCAGCCGCAACTTACCGCCGTCGACGACGTTGTAATCATCGAGACGCCAGTACAAATGAAGCTCGTCGTCTCCGTCCAGGGCAATGAAGGCTACACGCTCTCCGATCCGAGCGACACCGGGCTTGGCCCGCCACGTTCCATGAAGGTTCAGGCCGTCCAGGTACAGGGGCCGGGCCTCGTCCAACCGGGGATTTGCCGCCGTACCGCGATTGATGTAGACCGTATAGTCGCCGGTGATGTCACCCATCAGGATATCGGGCAAGCCGTCACCGTTCCAGTCGAAAGCCGCAGGGCTTGTATACCCCCACCGTGCCTCCCCGGGGCCTTGAACGCTTCCGCTGTAGCCGGCCTGCACGTGAATGTCACGGCCCGCGGCCTGAACGGGCACACCGTTTGCGAACGCCGGTTCTTCGTTTGTGCCGATATTTTTGAAGAAGAGCACTCTGCCTTCGGAGTTCCCAGCCACGATATCCACGATTCCGTCGCCATCCCAATCGATGACATGGGGTACGGGCAAGGAGCCTGGATAAAGCAGCGCACTCTCCTCGAGCACCGGCACGGGATCCGCATATACGGGCGCACCGTGCTCGGAAAACTTTCCCGTGAAGCGGTAATAGTACAGCGCGCCCTCGCCGCCAACGATCAGATCCGCCCAGTGCCCCGTCTGTGGATTCGGATAAGACGTCGCCGCACCTCCGATTATCGGATGCCGCATGGTGATCCCGTGGGCATCCACGACAAACCGTTTCGCTGCAAAGTCGACACCGACTTCAGCTTGGTTCGCGTAGTAAATGAGGTTGCCGAAGCGGGTTCCTCCGATCAAGTCGCGCGCCGTTCCCGTACCTAAGTCGACTACCGCGAAGCCGCCATAGCCGTAAAGAGCCTCGCGGTCCGTTGTCGCCACGCGCCGGGCCAATCCCCTTGGCTCCTGCAGCAGCTTGGGCATGGTGACTCCGTATAACGTCGAGTAGGTAAACGAACCGCGCCAGATCCCGGCAGCATCGTACGGCCGGTAAGCCTCGCTGCGGTGATCGCCTTCGGGACGCCATGACGTCCCGTCGGAAACGCTCACGATGAACTCGAGGCTGCCGTCACCGTTCGGAATAGCGGCAATTTGGGATCCCGAGAAATTCGGAAAGCCCGAAAGCCGCACGGCGACCGCGTTCACAAAGGCGTGTCGGTCCCGATCGTAGACCGTGTGCCGCAGCGCGCCGCCATCGAGCCACAGTCCATGAATGACACCGTCTTCCGTCTGAAAGATTGTGCCGACGCCATGGCCGCCCTCCACGGTTACCTTGCGACGTTCTCCAAATACGGGCTCGCCATTAGGGCCCGTTCCCGTCCATTTGTACAGGAATAGTCCCGGATCGGCGCTAAAGTTGCCTGCCGTGACAAAAAGGTCGGGCCGCTCCGAACCGTACACATACGCTGCACCTACCGGAACACTGCTTAAACCTGCGGCCAAAGGGCCACGGCCGTCGGGAGTCCCTACAGGTATCGGCTGTCCACTTACGAGTTTGCGCATGGCC
>JAAYLA010000073.1 GCA_012522135.1 Bacillota bacterium
ACTTGCTCGCCCTCGCTGAAAACGCCTTTTTCGCCGTTGGCATAAAGATCGAACCGCAGCACGTGCGGGCCGCGCTGACCGATCTTCGGGGCGCCGTCATAGCCGAATCCGTCACCTCCCTACACGGCAAGGAGAGCGACCACGTGTTGGCCGGCCTGCGCACCGTGTACGACGAACTGACAGTGCGGCTGCCCTCCTCCTCCGTTTTGGGCGTAGGAATTGCCCTTCCAGGTTTGGTCGATCCTGCGGCGGGACTCTCCATTGACCCCCACTTCTTCCGCTGGCGCAACCTGCCTCTCCGGGATGCAGCGGAAAAGATGTGGCAGCTTCCCGTCTGGGTGGAAAACGACGCCCGTGCAGGCGCCCTCGGCGAGAAGTGGGCTTTATCCTCCGATGCTGACCCGTCCTTTCTGTTCGTCACCGTAGGCGTCGGAATCGGCGCCGGTATCGTGCTGAAAGGCGAGCTGATGGAAGGCGGACTCGTAGGCGCGGGCCACCTGGGTCACACCACCGTAGTCCTCGACGGACTCCCTTGCCACTGCGGCCTGCGCGGCTGCCTAGAAACCGTAGCCAACGATGCGGCGTTATTACGTGCGGCCAACGCCGGCAGCCACACCCGCTATGACTCGGTGACCCAGGTATTCCAGGCGGCTCGGGCAGGCGATGGAGCGGCTCGGGCCGCGATCGAACAAGCCGCCTCGTACCTGGCTTTGAGCATCGCCAACGTGGTCAAGGTGACCGGTATCAGCCGAGTCGTTTTGGGAGGTGAGTCCGCCGTGGCCGGAGGGCCGCTGCTCGTGGATGTGCTGCGCCGGATCCTGAAAGACTTGGTTTTCGCGGAAACCCGTGAGCAAGTCGTGGTACAGCCGAGTCGCCTCGGCAACGCGGTGTGGCAAGTCGGGGCGGCCGCGCTCGTCCTCGAAGCCCTCTATACGCCGCCGATCTACGCTACGACGAACCCGGTCCTGGAGAGGGTGATGGGCAATGCGCCGTCGTGAGGCACCTTTGCGCACCGCCTTGTTGCTCGGTCTCGCATTTTCTTGCTTGGGGGTTATTTACATGACACAGCTTACCGCGGGCGGACCGTCCGCAGCAGCCGGTCCCGCTCTCGCCATTGAACTAGATAAGGCAGCGTATGGAATCGGCATGCCGGTCCACATCACGGTTCAGTTAACCGAGCCCGAACTTCTGCTGGATACTGGGTCCATGGAACTGCAAATCATGCGCTTGACAGAACCGGCGGCGCGGCTTCAGCTCCCCGCCGATCCGGGCCAGAAGGTCTGGCGCTTTACGTGGCAGCCACCCGCCGAGCCGGCCGGGTACGGCGTACGGGCGGTACTGCACGGCCCGCGCGGTCCGCTCGCTACATCCGAGTCCGCCTTCGACGTAACCGGGGACTGGACCGAGATCCCCCGCTACGGCTTCATGAGCGAGTTCGGCACATGGAACGAAGAGAGCGAAACGCGGGCGGTGCAAAGCATGGCCCGCCTGCACCTCAACGCCGTGCAATTTTACGACTGGCTGTACCGGCATGAGACTCCGGTCCCCACCTCCGACGTGTTCACCGACTCCTTGGGACGCCGCCTTTACGCGGACACGATCCGGAGGAAAATCGACCTCTCGCGCCGTTACGGTATGGCGCCGATGGCGTACGTGGCCATCTACGCCGCGTCGCCCGCCTTCTACGAACAGCACAAAGACTGGGGCTTGTACGACCGCGAGGGCCAACCGATCGACTTCGGAGACGGGTACCTGTACATCATGAATCCCGCACAAGGCTCCGGATGGCGCGAGCACATGATCCGCGAGTGGCTGAAGATCGTTGAGACGTACGATTTTGACGGGCTCCACATCGACCAGTACGGCTACCCGAAAGTCGCGTACGATGCTCGAGGACGCACGGTCATGGTCGGTCCCGCCTTCCGCAGTTTCCTGGACGAGACGAAAGAAAAACTAGCAGAGCAGATGCCACAGCGCAGCCGCATCACGTTCAACTCCGTCGCCAACTGGCCCGCGGCCCTCGTCGCCGAAAGCAGCTACGACTTCAACTACATCGAGGTCTGGCCGCCTTACACGACTTACGGCGACTTGGAAACAATCATTCAAGCGTCGTATGAGCGGTCGGGCGGAAAGGCTACCGTCATCGCCGCCTATCCCGACCGTCCCCACGAGCCGACCGTGCTTCTGCTCGACGCGTTCATCTTTGCCCACGGTGCAACCCACATCGAGCTGGGCGAGGGCAACGGCATGCTCGTCGACCCCTATTTCCCCCAAGTTTCAACGGGTCGACGCATCCCTCTGGCAGGCGCTCATCCGGTACTACGACTTCATCGTTTGGTACAAGGACTGGCTTTACGGTGCCCGCCGTCCCCTTTCGCCTGAAAAGCACGTGCTGATCGACGGGGAGGCTGCCGCGCCCCGTCCCGTGCCCGGCCGCGTCCACGCCGTGATCTACCGGAGCCTGGGTACGCCCCGCACGGTCGTGAGCTTGATCAACTTGACCAGCACGCATACCGTCGAGTGGAAGGCCGAACAGCCCGCGCCCCGTCCCGCTGCGGATCTGGAAGTCACGGTGCTCGTCGATCACCGGCCCACCGGCGTGTGGCTCGCATCACCAGACCGTCCGTCTCTAGCGGCTCAACCCGTAAATTTCACTACGACGGAGACCCCCGATGGGTACGCCGTGCAGTTTTCCGCTGACGTCGCTCACTGGACCGTTATCTGCATCGAAACCGCCGGTGGGCAAAGCGAAGGAGGTGACGCGTGACGGGCTGATGCACCACTCGTCGACCGTCGTACTCGAGGATTTTAGCAGTCAGAAAGGAGAGTAGAGACAATGAGGCAGTCCGTTCCGGCCGCTTGGAGGCTCGCCGTGATTCTGTCCCTTCTGCTGGCAGTGCCGGCAGCAGCTCAGACGACCATCACATTCTGGCACGGATACAGCGAACTGGAGACCGTCGTGTTAGAACAGGAGCTCATTCCTCGATTTGAGGCCGCCCATCCCGGTATCACAGTCGAAGCCGTCCGGCTCGGTTACGACGATCTGCGCGACAAACTGGTCGCCACCGCCGCCACGGGCATGGGTCCCGATGTCGCCCGCGTCGACATCATATGGAACCCGAGCCTAGCCGCGGCAGGCCTCCTCGAACCGCTCGACGAGTACCCCGGCTTCGCGGACATCCTGGATGAAGTTTATCCCGGTCCCCTCTCCACCGCGTACCTTAGGGGATCGTACTACGGCCTTCCCTTGACTACCAACACCCAAGTTTACATCTACGACCGCCACGCCTTCGCTGCCGCGGGAGTATCCGTACCGACCACCTTCGACGAGTTCGCGACGGTCACGCGGCGGCTCACCCAGCGCGACGGCGACGTGGTCGTTCGGTACGGATACGACATGGGCGGTCCGTGGGCCTGGAACTTGCTGGGATGGATCTGGAGCAACGGCGGAGACGTAACAGACCCGTCGATCACCGAAGCGTCCGGCTATCTGGACTCGCCCCAGACCGTAGCGGCTTTGGAGGCCATCAGCGAGTGGGCCGCGGAAGGCATCCTGGCGCCGAACATGCTCGGAGAAGGCTTTGACCAGTGGGGCAGCTTCGTCCGCGGCATCGTCCCGGCCCGGCAGGACGGCCCTTGGTTCGCACGCTGGCTGGAGGAGGAAAATCCGGACTTCAACGCAGGGTTCGCGCTCATGCCCCACGGACCGGACGGCGAGTCGACGTCGATCGTGGGCGGCGAAAACATCGTAATGACGTCGGGATCCCGCCATAAGGACGCGGCGTGGGCGTTCATGAAGTTCATGCTGTCCGAGGAAGCCCAGGGCATTCTCGCGGCTGCCGGCCAAATCCCGGTCCTGCGCTCGGCCATCTCCCTACCGGAATTCCGCGACAGCGACTACTACCCGGTCTACCTGGAGCAGCTGTTGACGGCGAAGGCACGGACCCCCCACCCGCGTTACAATGAAATCGAAGAAATCATCCAAGGCGCGTTCTGGAAAGCCGTGACGGGCCAGGTCAGCGCACGGAACGCCCTGACCGAAGCGGCCCGCCTGGTCGATCAAGTGTTGAAGGAATAAGGACGATGCGGGCGCGATGTGAAATCACGTCGTCTAAGGTGCAGCCACTAGAAGACCGACTCGTACATCGTACTTCCTCCTTCGGTCAAGACCTGACTCCCAAAAACTAGGGGCTCTCCCAAAAGTGCAAGCGTCCGCATGATGCCGGACCTCGGTCCGAAAGCAAGAAAGGGATGACTGAAGGCCGGCTAAATCACGCCCGGGCAAGACACGTTAAGTGGCAGAACGCGCTAATCAGGTCTAGGTATAATGGGAGTAGGACGCGTCGCACCGAGGGAGGGAGATCGTTCGTGCAAGCTCTTGACCGCTCCAACCTTTCAGATCAGCAACGGCAAGCAGTAGTTGAGTTCTCCCGCCGACTAAACAAGCGTTATGCTGTCGCCGAAGTTGTGCTGTACGGGTCCTACGCCCGTGGGCAAGGTACACCCGGATCGGACATCGACTTGCTTGTAGTGCTCGACGAACCGGTCAACCGGAGTCTCCGCGA
>JAAYLA010000385.1 GCA_012522135.1 Bacillota bacterium
GCTGCCTTGCACCGGCCGAAGCGGTTTTTCGGCGCGGCGCGTAATTTGGAAGAAGGCGGCAGCCTCACGATTTTGGCGACGGCCCTCATCGATACGGGCAGTCGCATGGACGAGGTCATTTTTGAAGAGTTTAAGGGTACAGGCAACTGCGAGCTGCATCTCGACCGCAGTCTGGCGGAGCGGCGTATCTTCCCGGCCATCGACATTTATAAATCGGGCACGAGGAAGGAAGAACTGCTCCTGTCGGAGAAGGAACTGGAAATGATGTGGCTCTTGCGCAAGGCAATGAGCGCGCTGGGACCGGCCGATTCTACCGATCTCATGATCGAGCGCATCACCAACACGAAGTCAAACGCCGAGTTCATGGAGTTGGTTCTGGCGAGCAGCTTTGCCGAAAACGTGCGCGCGTGATCGCGAAGGGCGGGCGACGGCAGCCGAACGTCCCGTCGGCTCGTTTTCGCGACCGTTCCATTTCCTTGGGCGAGCCCCGTGCAGCCTAGTTTAGGGATGAAATCATGGAGAAAATCAGACGTCTATCCAAACTCGCTCACCCAGCTCTGCTCATTGTTGTCCTGGCCCTTGTTTATACGTTTACCGTTGGGCGCAATCCCCAGGGAGGTCCTTCCGGCGAGGACGCGGCCCGTGTCGTCTCGCTCGATTTGCCGCAGCCGGACTTCGGGCAACTCTACGTACCCATTGAGCGCTCGGTAGCCCCGGGCGCTGTTGAGGGCGACGACCCCGTGCAGGTTGGTGACCCCGGTGCCACGACCGAAACCGTGGTGACCGTAGACGACGCGCCGGACAAGCTGCAGGAGGCGGACCTGGCGGCGGCGGCCGACGCACGAGGGCAGGCGCAGCAGTCTGCTGCCGTATTGCAGGCGGTGAGCGGCGCGGCATCTCGCGAGACTCCGGCACCGGCCGACATTGCACCGGAGCCGGCGAAAAAGAAGCCGGAAATCTATGAGCACACGATCCGCGCCGGCGAAACCTTGTCGGACATCGCAAAGGCGTACGGCGTCGACATCGATACCATCTTGGCGGCTAATGCCATCGCCGATCCAAACCGCATCCGAGTGGGGGAGACCCTTTCGATCCCGAACGTCAAAGGCGTTATTCATACCGTGCAGCGGGGCGAGAGCCTTTGGCAAATAGCGAACTACTATGAGGTATCGATGGATGCCATCCTAGACGCAAACGACATCGAAAACCCGAACCGGCTCCAGATCGGGCAAAAGCTCGTCGTGCCGGGCGCCCAGGCTCTGGAAGCACTGCGCAGGCGTGAGGCCATCGTCTCTCCCACTGGACAGCTGCTCCGCAATTTCAGCTGGCCGACCACGGGCCGCATCTCGTCGCGCTTCGGCGAACGGTGGGGGCGGATGCACTACGGGCTGGATATTGCCGTGCCCACGGGTACGCCCATCCGCGCCGCGGCCGCAGGAACGGTGACCTATGCGGGTTCGATGGGTACATACGGCATTCTCGTGATGATCGACCACGGCCATGGAGTGGAAACGCGCTACGCACACCTGAGCCGGGTGGCGGTGCGGGTAGGCCAGCGCGTGGCCCGGGGCGACATCATAGCCTACAGCGGCAATACGGGAAACTCCACTGGGCCACACCTGCATTTCGAGATCCGGCGCAACGGGGTCGCCCTCGATCCTTTGGACTTCCTGCGCTGATCTTCCTTCAGAAAAGCTTGGCCTAAAGGACGAGCGTGGCTGAAGAGTTCCCCTTGCGCCGTGTTGCCTGCGGTGGTATACTAGCTAACGTTGACCCTTTGGGTTGTCAATCTTGCGGACCGACGACAGCGGAAAGAGGTGAGTACGTTGAAGAAGGATATTCACCCGGCATACTACAGGGCGACGGTCACGTGCGCGTGCGGCGAGACCTTCGAGACGGGCTCAACGCTGCCCGAGCTGCGCACTGAAGTATGCTCCAAGTGCCACCCGTTCTACACCGGCGTCCGTCAGCAGCGGGTGCAAAGCGGTGGCCGTGTCGAGCGGTTCCGGCGTAAGTACGGCGATCCGGCCGAGGCTTAAAGACAAACGTGTAACTTTTGGATACGGAAGAGGCCGATGGCCTCTTTTTTGTTGTTGTAGTTAGGAGGCATCTCTGGTACAATGGCAATGTCATGCACAAAGTTGTGCACAAGGGCGGGTTGAGCCTTGGATCTACTGCGGATCGGCGACAAGCTGATAAGCAAGAGGCGTATCCTCAGCAGCATTGACCGCATCCTGGAGCTGCGCATGGAGGGCCATTCGCAGCAGGAAGTAGCCGACATCCTCGGGATTGACCGTACCCTGATCTCCCGGCTGGAAAGTCTAGGAGAAGTGCGGAAAGGTGGACGGATAGGTCTCATCGGCTTTCCCATCGCCAACAAGGACGAAGTCCGGCAAGCCGCCGAGGAAGCGGGCGTCGATTTCCTCTTGCTCCTCAGCGACGCCGAGCGGTGGGAGCTGGTCACCGAAGGATCGGGCGCCGAGCTGTTCAACCAGATCTTGGAATGGATTGCCCAGCTCAAAGAGTTCGATTCCGTGATCTTTATCGGTTCGGATATGCGCATCGGTTTGGCTGAAGCGGTCCTCGGCTCCGACATCGTAATCGGCATGAGCCTGGGCCCGTCGCCGATCAAAGGAGACAGGCGAGTAGATCCCGAGGCGGTGGCGAGCCTGATCCGGAGCCTGCGCGTGTAGGAGGGACGTCAGTGGCAAAGCACGTGGTCAGCGTCAGCTTGGGGTCGAGCGAGCGAGACCATGTTGCCGAGGTCGAGCTGTTCGGCGAGGCGGTAACGATCGAGCGGCGCGGGACCGACGGGAGTGTCAAAGAGGCCATTCGGCTGATCAGCTCCCTCGACGGTAAGGTCGACGCATTCGGATTGGGCGGCATCGATCGGTACATTTATGCCGGGGGACGCCGGTATACGCTGCGGGAAGGAGACCGCATTGCCCGCACCGCCCAACGCTCGCCGATCGTCGACGGCAGCGGGCTGAAGGACACGCTCGAGCGATGGGTGATTCCGTACTTACAGGAGCAGGGGCTTTTTTCCTTCGCCGGCAAGCGGATCTTGATGGTGGCGGCGGTAGACCGGTTCGGAATGGCGGAAGCGCTCTTGGATACCGGTGCCGACGTCATGTTCGGCGACGTCATCTTCATCCTCGGGTTGCCCTATCCGCTCAAGTCGCTCAGTTCCCTGTCGCGCCTGGCACGGGTGTTGGCTCCGGTCGTCGTTCAGCTGCCGTCGAAGTGGATTTATCCGACAGGCGAGCGGCAAGGCAAGAGTGTGCCGAAGTACCGCCGTTACTACGAGTGGGCCGACATGGTCGCGGGCGATTTCCATTTGATTAAGCGGTACATGCCGGAGAACATGGAGGGCAAGACGATCCTTACGAATACCGTAACCCCGCGCGACATAGAAGATCTGCGGCGCCGCGGGGTCGCGACGCTAATCACCACTACGCCGGATCTGGGCGGACGCTCTTTTGGAACGAACGTAGTCGAGGCCGCGTTGGTTGCCGTATCCGGTTCCAACGGCCGTATGCCCGATCCCGGCATGTACCTCGATCTCTTGCAGCGCCTCGGATTTGCGCCGCGCATCGTGCAGCTTACCTCTTAATCCCGGCTTGCATCCGCCAATCTAGAGTCGTACCGTTGGGAGGCCAGTCCATGCAGCGCTTTGCGTTCATGATCCATCCGCTTAAGGTCAAGGACATCGCCAGGAAGTTCCCCCTCGCCAACATAATGCCCGAGTCTGTCCTCGAGGGCTTGTTCCGTCGCGTGCCGCCCCTTACCGTTTCCAAGATTACGGGAATTCGCAGTGCGACGGGTGCAGAGGCGGAAGGTTGGTTCGTGGCCTGTCCGATGACGGCGCGCCAGATGGTGGAGCTGCCGGAGAAGGTTGTACTCGATAAGATCATTCAAACCGGGCGGAAGGCAGAGGAACTGGGCGCGCCGCTCCTCGGTTTGGGGGCGTTTACTGCGGTGGTCGGCGATGCGGGCATCACCGTGGCCAGGGCCCTCGGCATTCCCGTGACGACCGGCAACAGCTACACGGTGGCCACGGCCCTGGAGGGAATCGAGTACGCCGCCAACCTGCTCGGCCAAGACCTCCAGAAAAGCCGCATCGCTGTGTTGGGGGCTACGGGAAGCATAGGAAAGGCGTGCGCCAGGATCTTGGCTTCCCAGGGCAGGGACGTGGAGCTCGTGGGTCGCGACCGGGTGCGCCTCGAAGAACTCGCCGCCGAACTGCGCTCTGCATATGGCGTGCCGGCTGCCGTCAGCACGGATTTGAGCGAGAGCCTGCCGAGGGCCGATGTCGTGGTGGCGGTAACCAGCGCGATCGACGCCGTCGTGCGCCCCGAGGACCTCAAGCGCGGCGCCATCGTGTGCGACGTATCCCGGCCACGCAACGTGTCGGTCGCCGTGGCCGAGGCGCGTGACGACGTCTTCGTCTTCGAAGGCGGTGTAATCGAGGTGCCCGGACAGGTGGACTTCGGCTTCAACTTCGGCTTCCCTCCGGGCACGGCTTACGCTTGCATGTCGGAGACGATGATCTTGGCGTTGGAGAACAGGTACGAAAGTTTCTCTCTCGGACGTGACCTGGACGTCGACAAGATCCGCGAGATACAAGGCCTGGCCGCGAAGCACGGATTTCGCCTGGCCGGCCTGCGCAGCTTCGAGCGGGCGGTGACTGACGAGTACATTCATCGGGTACGTGTTGCCTCGGGTAGGGTCAAAACACCTATCTTCGTCTCGAGCAGTTGACAAAGCGGAAACCGTGGTATAAACTGCGCCGTGAAAGCGATACGGATTGACTGACTCTCCTTCCCCATCACTCAGTCTTGCCTGCATAGCACCCGTCAAGCGCTGACAGCCCGGACCGGGCGTGGCGCTTGTCTGCTATGGAGGCTATGCGTGCATCACAGGAAAACCCAGTTCCCATAATACATCAGGCGCAGTGTAGGGGCCCAAAATGGACCAGAAAGGAAGACCCGCCTTGACGGAGAAAGACACCTTGCTTATAACCCCGTCCGGATTGGCAAAATTGGAGCAGGAGTTGGATCACCTAAAGACGGTTCGACGGCGCGAGGTGGCCGCAAGGATCAAACAGGCGCTCGAGTTCGGGGATATATCCGAGAATTCAGAATATGACGATGCCAAGAACGAACAGGCTTTCATAGAAGGCCGCATCGCGGCGTTAGAGAAGACCTTGCGCCAGGTCCGCGTTGTGAGCGAGGACGACTTCGAAGCGGGGGTCGTGACAGTCGGCTCCCGTGTTCGAGTGAAAGACCTGGATACGGACGAGGAGTTTGAGTTCACGTTAGTCGGACCGGCTGAATCCAACCCAAGCGAGAACCTCATCTCGAACAAGTCGCCGGTCGGCAGCGCTCTCATGGGGAAAGAAGTGGGCGCCGTCGTGAAGGTGACCGTTCCGGCCGGAGTCATTCGCTACGAGATCCTCGAGGTCAGTCGCTAGCCGGAGGCGCGAACCTTCGTTCACTGGTACCTCGCAGTTGAGCGGCGATACGCATTTGCAAAAGGAGCATGTGACATGACCGACCGCCAACAGAGCAGCCCAGCCGACGTCCGAGTGGAGGAGGCCACCGGCCCGTCCGAGGCGAGTTTCGACGAGGCGATCGAGAACGACCAGGTGCGCGTCCGTCATGAAAAACTGCAGCAACTGAGGGCGGAAGGCGTCGACCCGTATGTCAACAACATGCGCCCGACCCACCACGCGCAGCACATCGTCGACCATTTCGACGAGATGGAAGGCCAGGAAGTGCGGGTGTGCGGGCGCCTGATGTTGTTGCGCACGCAGGGGAAGCTCACTTTCGCCGATTTGCAGGACGAGTCGGGACGAATTCAGCTTTTCGTGCGCGTAAACAACCTGGGTGAAGAAGCGTACGAACAGTTCAAACGCCTTGACCTGGGGGACATTCTCGGTGTCAGCGGAACAGTAATGAAGACGCGCCGGGGCGAAGTGAGCGTAGAGGTCAAGGCCTTTACGTTGTTGGCCAAGGCGTTGCGTCCTCTGCCCGAGAAATGGCACGGCTTGAAAGATGTGGAGCTGCGTTATCGGCGCCGGTACCTCGACCTCATCACGAACCCGAAGTCGCGGCAAGTTTTCGAAGTGCGCAGCCGGGTCATCCAGACGATCCGCAGCTTCCTTGTGGAGAAGGGCTACATTGAAGTAGAGACCCCGACGCTCCATCCGATCGCGGGAGGTGCCGCCGCGCGTCCGTTCATTACCTACCACAACGCGCTCGATATGAACCTCTATCTGCGCATTGCACCAGAGCTCTATTTGAAGCGGCTGCTCGTGGGCGGGTTCGAGCGCGTCTTCGAGATCGGAAAGAACTTCCGGAATGAAGGGATCAGCACGCGTCACAATCCGGAATTCACGATGCTCGAAGCTTACGAGGCGTACGGCGACCACGAGACCATGATGGCACTTACGGAACGGATGATCGCGCACGTGGCCGAGACGGTGTTAGGGAGCACGCAGATCACGTTCCAAGGCCGCGAGATCGATCTGACGCCGCCGTGGCCGCGCCTGCCCATGCTCGACGCGATCGAGAAATACGCCGGCGTCTCCTTGCACGACGTAACGGACGATGAGACGGCGCGTGAAATGGCCCGGAAGCACGGTCTGGAGATCGACGATAAGGCAACGTACGGCCAGATCGTCACTGCGCTGTTCGAGGAGAGGGTAGAGCCCCACCTGATCCAGCCCGTGTTCATTACCCAACATCCGGTCGAAGTTTCGCCTTTGGCAAAGCGGAATCCGAAGGACCCGCGCTTCACCGACCGGTTCGAACCCTACATCAATACGTGGGAGGTCGGCAACGGCTTCAGCGAGCTGAACGACCCGATCGATCAGAGGGCGCGGTTTGAGGCGCAGGCTGCGCTGCGTGCTGCGGGTGACGAAGAAGCCCACATGATGGACGAGGAATTCTTGCTCGCGCTCGAGTACGGCATGCCTCCGGCCGGGGGGTTGGGCATCGGAATCGACCGTCTGGTCATGCTGCTGACCGATTCGCCGTCCATTCGGGACGTGCTGCTATTCCCCCACATGCGGAAGGTTTGACGACCCGACGTTGTCGGGGGCTCCTTTCAAGTGGAATCTGTCTGGTACCAATTTGGAACCAAACGTTAGGCAAGCGGGCGTTGGCATAAACTGGGATTGTGCCGACGCTCGTGGCGTGGTATGCTACGTTTCGCTGCGGCTGGCACGGAGCCGGCCGGTGCCGGCTTGGGGCCCGGGTAGACCAGGCCCGGAGCGGGGCGCAGGCGGGACTTTAGTGGCAGAGGATGGTATTGACGAAAGATCGAAGCCGTGGTAGAATGCAATTTGCCGGTTGGCCAAGACGGGGTCGGAAAGCCTTGCTTTGATGGCGATCGGCGGTTGATCCTTGAAAACTAAACAGCAGGTCAAGGGGGACGCAGCTTGCAAGAGCTTCGTTCCTGGAAGAGCGCCTGTCAATTCGGAGCCGGA
>JAAYLA010000386.1 GCA_012522135.1 Bacillota bacterium
CCAACGGCTTGCGCGGGCGCGCGAACCGAACCTGCCTTTCGACAGCCCGGGACGTGCTCCTTTTTGCCATAGAACAAGCTACGCCTGTGGCTCGCGAGTCCGATTGAACTCGCGCATCACGGCGTCAATGCCGGCCTCCACCCAATAAAGCGTCGCATCGGCGGCGCGTTGTATGGCCTCCTCGATGAGGGGCTCTTCTTCTTTCGAGAACGGAGCGAGAACATAATCGGCTCCGGCCCACCCTTCCGGCACGCTGCCGATGCCGATGCGGATGCGCGGGAAACCGTCGGTTCGCAGGTAGTTTATGATAGAACGCACACCGTTATGCCCACCTGCGCTTCCTTTTGCGCGCACACGCAGGCGTCCGGGTGGAAGTGCCAGATCGTCGTAGACGATCATGATATTCGATGGTTCAATCTTATAATAATACACCAGGGCGCTCACTGCTTCGCCGCTGCGGTTCATATAAGTTTGCGGTTTGGCAAGCAGGAGGGAGTGCCCACGCCAGCGCACATGCGCCGTCTTGGCGTGGCACTCGCTCTTGTCGCACGCAACGGAAAGCCTGCCTGCCACTTCGTCTACGACGCGAAAACCCAAGTTGTGGCGAGTTCGTTCGTAGCGAGCGCCGGGGTTGCCCAACCCAACGATCAATTTCAATGTAGGTTATTCCCCTACTCGTCCTCCGAGTCCTCCGTAGTCTCCGCGTCGCCCTCTGCGGCCGCCTCGGCGTCCGCGTCGCCCTCGTCGGCTTCAGGTTCGGCCTCTGCACGCGGCACGACGACCGAGACGACGACTTGCTCGGGATCGTCGGTCAATGTGACGCCCTCGGGCACCTGCAGGTCGGCAACGGTGATGGTGCTGCCGACGGTCAGACCCTCCACGCTAACCTCGATGTTCTCCGGAATCCGGGTCGGCAAGCACGAGACGGTCGCCTCGTGCATCAGCTGCGTGATGAGGCCCCCGTCGGGCGTGCGCTCGGTCTGTTCGCCGACCAGTACGATGGGTACCGTAACGGTCACTTCCTGGTCCAGGCGGACCTTATGGAAGTCGACGTGAATGATGTCGCCCCGCACCGGATCGCGCTGTACTTCCTTCAACAATACCAAGTCGGTCTTATCGCCGATTTGCAGATCGACCAAGCGGCCCGTCCCGAAGCTGGAAACGAAACGCTCCAAGGCCAGCTTGTTCAGTTGCAGGGGCAGCGGCTCGATGTCGGAACCGTAGACGATGGCCGGGACGTAACCCGCGCGCCGGGCCCGTCTGGCCGCCCCCTTCCCCCGTTCACTGCGCATCTCGGCAACAATCTTTGCTTCAGACACGAAATCTCCCCCTTAAATCGACGGGTGCATTATACACCCGATGCCAACAATGGGTCAATCGAACAGAAGGCTCACCGACCGCTCCTCGAAGATGCGGCGAATGGCCTCGGCGAAAAGGTTCGCCACGCTGAGAACCTTTAGCTTGGGAAACTGTTTTTCCGGCGTAATGGGCACGCTGTCGGTCACCACAACCTCTTTGAGGGGCGAGGCCTGAAGCCGCTCGACCGCGGGGTGCGAGAAAACGGCGTGCGTACAACACGCATACACCTCGGCTGCACCCGCCTTGACCAGCGCCTCGGCCCCGTTTACGATCGTGCCGCCGGTATCCACCAAGTCGTCGACCATGATCGCGACCTTTCCTCTTACATCGCCGACGACGTGCATCACTTGCGATACGTTCGGCTCGGGGCGCCGCTTGTCGATTATAGCCAGGGGCGCGTTCAGACGGGTGGAAAACTCCCGCGCCCGGGCCACTCCGCCCACGTCGGGCGCGACGACGACCACGTTGTCCAAACCTTTTTCAATGAAGTAACGGGTCAGGATCGGCAGCGCTTTTAGGTTGTCCACCGGAATGTCAAAGAAACCTTGAATTTGGCCCGCGTGCAAGTCGAGGGTAAGCACCCGGTCGACGCCCGCCGCAGTGAGCAAGTTGGCCACCAGTTTGGCCGAAATCGGGTCCCGCGGCTTGTTCTTGCGATCTTGGCGGGCATACCCGTAATAGGGCATTACGGCCGTGACGCTCTTGGCCGAGGCCCGGCGCAGTGCGTCGGCCATCACCAAGAGCTCCATTAAGTTCGAATCGGCGGGTGACGACGTAGGTTGAATGACGAACACGTCTGCTCCTCGCACCGTCTCGCCGATGCGCAAGTTGATCTCGCCGTCGCGAAACCGGGAGATGGTCGCGTCGCCCATCGGAACGCCGAGGCTTTCCGTAATCGCGTAGGCGAGAGACGGATTCGCGGTTCCCGTGAACACCTTAATTTTCTTGTGAGGCGCCATGTCGAGCGTCATCGTAGTCATTCCTCTCTTGGTCACTGCTGGTTAGCGCGCGCGAACAGCCAGGCGCACCGCGCCTGCGACGGCCCAATCGAGTGATGGGTGCCGGGCCCCACGGCGCTGCCCGCCGGAAGGTCCACGTCCTCCACATTGCTCCTGTCGATCACCGAATCGTCGCCGATCCGGGCGCTCCGAACACACGCAAACGGGCCGATACGGCAACGCCGTCCGACCACCGTGTCCCCCTCGAGGAGCGTACCGGGAAAGAGGATGGTATCCTGGCCGATCTGCACGCTTTTGTCGATCCACGTGGTGGCCGGGTCGACGATCGTGACACCTCGCTCCATCCAATACTCGCGGATCCTTTGCCTCATGATGGCTTCCGCCTCGGCGAGCTGCTTGCGGTCGTTAATGCCGCGCGCCTCGTCGGCGTCATCCAAGACCTGAATTCGCACGCTCAAACCTCGCTTCTTCAGCCACGTGAGGACGTCGGGCAGGTAGTATTCCCCTTGTGCGTTGTCCGGTGTCAACGCCGCCAGCCCCTCAAAAAGCTTGTCCCCTTGGATGCAGTACGTACCCGTGTTGAACTCACGGATCGCCGCCTCCTCAGGGGTGGCATCTCTCTGTTCGACAACGCGGACGAATTGGCCTTCCGCAGAGCGCACAATCCGCCCGTAGCCCGTCGCGTCGTCGACGATCGCGGTGAGGATGGAGCCCGCCGCGCCGGACTCCACATGGGCCGCGACGAAGTCTCGGAACGTCTCGGGCCGGTAGAGCGGCGCGTCGCCGTAAGTGATGAGGATAGGGCCCTTCGTGCCTTGCAGAAGGCCGGCCGTTTGCATGACCGCATGGCCCGTCCCCTTTTGCTCGGCCTGGTAAACGTATTCGACCCGATCACCAACTGTCGCCTGTACGTGCTCGGCGCGGTGTCCGACCACGACGACGATGCGGGCAGCCCCGGCCTGCGTCAGCGCGTCGATGACGTGTTCAATCATCGGCACGCCGCACAGGGGATGGAGCACCTTGGGGAAATCCGAGCGCATGCGCGTCCCCATGCCCGCTGCCAACACGATGGAAGTAAACCCGCTCACATAGGCACCTCCGCTACTTCATGGCCTGCACTTGGCCCGTGAGCCCGGCGGCCTTCCCCGCCGGACTATGCCTGCGCCATACGCACGGCGTTTCAGCGCAGTTGGAACAACGCCAGCAAGCAGAGGAGCGCACCGGGAAGGAGCAGTCCCCGCCCTCCGGCGACGCGCTCGCCGTAGCGCCTTCCTAGGTAAAGACCCGCGACCGTTCCCACCACCTGTGCACCCGCCACGGCCGGCACCAAGGCCGCGGCGCTCAGCTGCAGCAGCGCCGCCGCAAGGCCGGCGCCGAAGGCGTCCAGCCCGAGCGCGG
>JAAYLA010000387.1 GCA_012522135.1 Bacillota bacterium
CCATAGAGAAGCGGGCCCACACGGAAAATTACCGCTTGTTCGTTTGCGACACGGACAACGACATGGACCGCGAGGAGGCGTACCTGCAAGATTTGTACGAGCGGCGCGTCGACGGTTTGATCGTGGCCAGCTCCGCCGCATCGGGACACGTGCACAAATCCCTCAAGCGCTCTACGGCCCCCGTGGTACTGATCGACCGTGAACTGCGCGACGTGCCCTTTGATACCGTGCGGACCGACCACGAAGCCGGCGCCTTCCTCGCCACCGAGCACCTGATCAAGTTAGGGCACCGGCGCATCGGCATCGTCGTGGGAACGGGTTCCGAGAGCGTGCACGAACAGCGGGTCGACGGGTACCGCCAGGCCCTCGAACAGCACGGCATTCCCTTCGATCCGGATCTGGTCAAGCGGCGGGACTGGGAGACGGGGCACGAGTCGGTAGATGAACTGCTCGCGCTGTCGAAACCGCCGACGGCTATCTTCGCCACGAACCCGGTCGTCACGGTGGCGGTTCTGGTGGACTTGAAGCGCCTCCGCGTTCAGGTTGGCACAGACATCGCCCTGGTAGCCTTTGACGACTTGGATACGGCCGAGCTGTTCAACCCTCCGCTGACCGTCGTCGCGCAGAACCCTACCCAAATCGGTTCGACGGCGATCGACGTCTTGCTGCAGCGCATTTCGGGTGAGGTGACGGGGCCGCCGCAAGAGATCATCTTCCGCCCGTCCCTCCTGGTGCGGGGATCGTGCGGCAGCCACAGAATACACGAGGAGGTCACTTGATGTCGAAGGTCTTAGTAGGTAGCTCTATACGGGAAATCGCGACGTTGCGCACCGCAGTCCGCAAACGCATCTCCAGTTACGACGGGACCGGAGGCAACGACGACCGCGTGTACATGCAGCCCGGCGAAACCCGCGTGATCGCCGAAATGTCCGGAGCGGGCTGCGTCACCCACATCTGGATGACCATGGCCTGCGAGGAAAAGGACTTCTTGCGCAAAGTGGTTCTGCGGATGTACTGGGACGGAGAGGATGACCCGAGCGTCGAAGTGCCCATCGGCGACTTTTTCGGTATGGGCCACGCCATGACGAAAAATTTCAGCTCCGCGCCCTTTTCAATGAGCCCGGAAGACGGCAAGGGCTTTAACTGCTGGTTCCCCATGCCCTACGCCACCGGCGCGCGTTTTGAAGTGGAAAACCAGTGCAGCGACCACGAGCTGATCCTGTATTACTACATCGATTACGAGGCCTACGACAAGCTCCCCGACGACCAGCTGCGCTTCCATGCCGTGTGGCGCCGCGAAAATCCCTGCGAAGGCCTATCGGACGAAGGCCTGAAAAACACCGAGTACAGCTTCGGGGGCCGCAATACGGACGGCAGCGGCAACTACGTCATCCTCGACGCCGAAGGCCGCGGACATTACGTCGGCTGCCATTTGAACATCCATAACCTGCGCTACACACCGAAGTGGAACTGGTACGGCGAAGGCGACGACATGATCTTCATCGACGGCGAGCCTTTCCCGCCCTCACTGCACGGCACCGGAACGGAAGACTACTTCAACACGGCGTGGTGCCCGCAGCAAGAGTTCTGCGCGCCGTACCACGGAATCATTTTGGGAGGCGGCCCCAACTGGTCGGGCAAGATCACGATGTACCGCTACCACATCGTCGACCCGATCATGTTCAACAGGTCGATCCGCGTCACCATCGAACACGGCCACAACAATCACCGGAGCGACGATTGGTCCAGCACGGCCTACTGGTACCAGACGGAACCGCACAAGCCCCAAGGCCCCCTTCCGCCCGTCGAGCAGCGCCTGCCCCGTCCCGACAAGGAGTGGGAGTAACGCAGCCGCCTAACCGACGTCGGATCGGGTGGTGCGGCCCGAAAGCAGAAGGCTCCCCGTCACGCAGGTGGGGAGCCATTCTTGTTGTTCTTCCCGTCGTGTCGTTCCCGTCTTCGCCTACCGCGGCGGCGTGACGGCCTTATCGATCAGGGGCGTCTGGACCTCGTCCCCTGCCATGTCGTAGACGAGCTCAAGAGCCAGCACAGCGTAGCGTTGACCTAAGAGGCGCTGTCCGTCCGCGTCGATGTGCGTGGCATCACCGATGTCCCTTAGCCCCGCAGCGCTCGCAACGGCGGTATGCGGCACGAGGTCGGGCAACGTGGCCAAGCGGCTGTTGAACTGCTTCGACGCCTCTACCTTCTGCGGATCACCGGCCGTGAGGATCTCGCCGGCGATGAAGGGCAGGTCCGGGACGCCCAAGTCTCGCCTCAGGCTCTCGATCAAGGCGGCCAGGCGCTCCATGTAGGCCGGGTTCGTCCGGTCGCTTTCGCCCTGGTGCCACAGAATCCCCTTGAGCGTGCCGTATCTCATCGCCTCGCGCGTTCTGCGGACTGCCTCCCGGTACAGTTCCGATCCGGGTGCCCACTCGCTAATGGCCGTATTGCCCTTGGCGTTGGAGACGATGCCCACGCCGATTTCCGGCAAGTTCAAGACGAGCGTCTTGGCGAAGTACGAAGCCGGGTTCAGGCCGTTGAGCTTGGTCAACACTTCCACGGTAGAGTAACGGTTCAGGCCCTGCATGTCCTGGAAGCTGGACTCGGGCAGCGGCCACGGTTGCGCAGGCTCCCACTGGTCCCGTTTGTTGAGGACGTAAGTTCTTTCGATTACGGCCAGGTCCTGATGTTCGACGGGTGCCCGGCCCGCCATGTTCGATTGGCCGATGAACAGGTAAATATGGAAGTCTTCCTTGGCGAACGGCAGGACGCTCACGGCTCGCGGCTCGCCGAATTCCTGCGTGCGGGACGTCGGTGCCACATCTTCCACTCCCCGTTCGTAGACTTCGACCTCGTAAATGCCGAAGGGATACAGTGCGTCGACGGCGTGTACCTCGATGTACCGTGCCTGCAGCTCACCTAGGGGCACGGAGACGGTCCGGTCGCCTTTGCCGTGCACGTCGAAGTGGCGCATCGCCGCGTCGGTCCACTCCGTTCCGTCGACCGAAACCTTGATCACCAAATCGACCGCGTTTTGCCCGTACTCGGTAAGAACCAGGTGGCCTACCCGGCGGACTTCGCCCAGATCGATGCGCACGGCTGCGGGCAGCCGCTCCGGAAGGCCCCGTTGATACGTTCGCCATTCGGTGGAAAGATCCCCGTCGACGATGGCCGCGCAGCCCTCACTCCACAAAGAGCCTCCCGCCAACACTTCACAGGCTGCATGAAGCGCCAGGTTTTCCGGTGGCGCAGCCGCGGCGCCCGCGAACAGGGCGCACGCGGCTACGGCCAGTAACGCAAGGGTACTTATCCGTGCCATGGGTACCATACGGCGACAGCTCCTACTTCATTGCGATCGCGGCGGTCAGGGGATCGACCGTGTCGAACACCCACGCCTCGTTGGTCTCGAAGCCGGGGTTCACCACGTCGAGGCCGACCGTCCGCGGTACCGTTCACCAGGTTGCCGCCGATGACCTTGTCGACCGTGCGCAGGCCGACCGTCTTCTCCAGCGCCGCGATCACCTCAGGCCTGTCGCCGTTCCATTCGGTCACGTCTTCGTTGACCCAGTACTGCCCCCACAGCCCGATGTGGTTTGCTCCGCCGCCCCAGCCGGAGGTCTGCAGGCCGTACCGCTCGGGGACGCCGTCACCGTCCGTATCGACGGTCAGGCGGCGCATCGTCTGGACGAACTCGTCCCACAACCACTCGTCGCCGTCCCAGTCGATCGGTGGCTCCGGCACGCCGGCCGCCCTGTAC
>JAAYLA010000388.1 GCA_012522135.1 Bacillota bacterium
CCTCGTATCCGCCTTCCCGGTGGGCGGATTCCGTCGGCAGGTATCCCATGGCGCCGTTGGTGTAGCCAGACACGAGGGTCACAGCAAACGGCGAGCGCCGCTTCAGCTCGGCTCCGATTTCGGCGAAGATCTCCACGGGCGCCCCGAGAACGGCGATGTCGCCGATGCAGACGAGGTGGACCGGCACGCGGACATACCCGTCGGGTCCGATATTCCGTACCTTGCCGTACTCTAAGCTCAAGCGCCGCGCCTTGTAGATGGCTTCCAAGAGCTCACGTTCCGGCGCACTCTCTTTGCGCAGCCGCTCCACCTTCTTCGTTTGGTCCCGCAGCTCCGCCTCAATTTCCGTCGCGGGGCGGGTTTGCGCTCCCGGCAGGACGACTGTTTCCTCGATCACCACCAGTTTAGGTGCCGCTGCGGCCTCCCTGCGTCGGCGGAAGATGCCCAACGTAGCCCCCGACTCGATGACGGCCTCGAGCTCCGGCCTGCCCGGCGGCGTTTCCAGGCTCAGGGCGACCTTGGCCGCTTCGTGCCCGATGATGGCGCCAATCCGCCGATACGCGACGGGATCGTTCGCCAGATCCTCTATCGACGCCACGTTGCCCGCCGCACCCTGGAGGAAAAGGCACTGGCCGCCTACTGCAGCTTCGACGACGCGGCGCAGAGGGCCGGGATAATCGGGAGTTATCTTCCTGTTGGTATGTGCCATGATGGTCGGATGGCAGGCGTAGTGCACCACGGTGGCCAATGGAGCGCCCGCGAGGGTGTTGACGCGCACGACGGTTACATCGTGATCAACGAAGCCTTCGGGATTCTGGCCGACGATGATGCGCCCGCCAGGAAGCTTGTACCGCCGGTTCACGTTCACCTCGCAAGTGCCCCGGCCGGCGGTAAGGTGCACCGGCTGTAGCGACATCGCCGCCTCGTGCACGGCCCTGGCCACTTTCTCCACGAGCTCGGCCAGGTAGACGGGTACCATTTCGACGCCCTGCCGTATCCAGGTCGCTGTGCTTGTCGTCGGTCCCGAGTGGGTGTGGGAACACGAGATACGGCCGCAGTTTCCGGGAATGCCCGCCAGTTCCGTGATCCGCCGGCGCATAGCATCTACTGTATCTTCGGACAGCTTCAAAAGGTCCAGGTCGACGATGGCTGCATGCACGCCGCCCTGGAAAAAGACGAGGGCAGTGGCTCTAAGGGGCATGTCGATCCCTTCGGCCCGCTCGTGCACGGCAGCGCCCCAGTTGCCGTGCGCAATGCCGACCGGAGGGGTGATGTCGGCCCGGGCCACTCCGGCGAACAGTGGCTGTGACATTGCCATGCCTCCCTCAAGCTGATCCATGCGCAGTGGACTATATGCGGCGCGTGACCCCGAGCGCGCCGTCGACCCGCAGCACCGCTCCGCTTATGTAACCCGCCTGGTCGCTGCAGAGGAACGCGACGGCCTCGCCGATCTCCCGGACGGTGCCGAGGCGTCCCCAAGGCAGGGTGAGTCCCCGCCGCTCGATCGCCTCGCGCCCTTTCATACGCTCCTCGCCCGGTGTGTCGATCCAACCCGGCTGGATGACGTTGACGTTAATGCGGTACTGCGCCCACTCCGCGGCCAGGGAAAGTGCCAACTGCTGCATGCCTGCCTTGGCGATGTTGTAGGCGGCACAGTTGGCAAAGGGGGCCTCGGCGTGAAGGCTCGAGATGAACACGACTTTTCCGGCGGTGCGGCGGGCCACCATGCGCCTACCGACTGCGTGGCTCACATAGATGGCGCCGAAGAGCGAGACGTTCAGGGTGTGCGCGATCTCGTCCAGCGTATATTCCACCCAAGGCTTGCGGATCGAGAAGGCCGCGTTCACGACGAGGCAATCGATCGGCCCCAGCTCGCGCTCAGCCCGCTCGACCATCTCCTCCACCTGCGCGGAGTCGCTCACGTCGGCTTGCACGGTAAGCGCTCTGAGGCCGCGCGCTGCGATCTCGGAGGCGACAGCCTCGGCTTCTTCGGCTCCGGAAAGGTAATTGATGACCACGTTGCACCCGATCTCCGCCAGGGCCAGGGCGGCGCCGCGCCCGATTCCCCGGGAGGCGCCGGTGACGAGGGCGTTTCGGCAAGAGGTGGTGAGACTAAAGGATGATCGATCGTTGCCCGGCAAACCCACTCACCTCGCAGTGTCTGTTCCCGCCTGCAACATCAGATCCTTGAGCACTTTCTCGGTCACGGCCAGCGTCTGCTCCAAGTCGGCTTCGCCATGGGCGAAGGAGATGCTGCATTGCTTCGTCGCCTGGGGGAAATGATAGATGCCGTTTGCGATCAGGTGCCTCCTGTACGCAAGGTCGAAAGCGAAGTCGTGGTGCTCCGCCAGGTCGTGCCAGTCGCAAGGCGCGTGATCCATGAAGTACAGGCAGAACGCCGAACCTTGCCGGCAGACCGTCGCCGTGAGCCCGAGGCGTCGCGCGATGTCCCTCAGGCCTTGCTCCATGAGCGCACCCAGCCGTTCTAGCTTACCGTATATTTCCTCCCCACGGTCCCGGAGCTTGCGGATCGTGGCGATCGCGGCGACAGTGGGGATGGGGTGGGCGATGTACGTGCCGGCGATCAAGACGCGCTTTTCCGGATCGCCGTGCACGAAATACTCCATGAGGTGCGCCTTGCCGCCGATGGCCGCAATGGGGTAGCCGTTGGCCATGGCCTTGCCGAACGTGCATAGGTCCGGAA
>JAAYLA010000007.1 GCA_012522135.1 Bacillota bacterium
AAACGCTCGTTGCAGCAACGCTTGGAGAAATGGGACATCACGGAGGCCGAGATGCGCTCGACCTTGGGCCGTATCACCATCACGCCGGACTTGCAGAAACTGTCCGACGTCGACTTCGTCCTCGACTGCACCGTCGACAGCCTCGAGGAAAAGCAGCGCATCTTTTCTCTGTTAGACAAGATCTGCCAGCCCCACGTGATACTCAGCTCGAATACATCGACCTTGTCGATCACCGAAGTGGCGGCGGCGACCGAACGTCCCCAGCGCATCATCGGAACCCACTTCCTCCAACCTGTTTCCCGGGCCGACGTCGTGGAGCTCGTGCGGGGGCTGATGACGTCCGACGAGACGATGCAGACTACCCGCCTCCTCATGCAGCGTCTGGGCAAGGTCGCCATCGAAGTTTACGAGTCGCCGGGGTACGTCACCACCCGTCTCATTATTCCCCTGATCAACGAGGCCATCCTCGCCCTAGTCGAGGGTGTCGCCAACGTAGACGAGATCGACCTGGCCATGCGCCTCGGCTACGGGATGCGCCAGGGGCCGCTCGAGATGGTCGACCGGATGGGTCTCGATACGGTTCTCATCGTCATGGAGAGGTTATGGCGTGAGTACGGCGATACGAAGTACCGGCCGAACGCGCTGTTGAAGAAGCTGGTCCGGGCGGGCCACCTGGGAGTCAGCACCGGCCGGGGCTTTTACTTCTACGACGAACAGGGCAACCGGTTAGAGCCCGCGGTTCAGAGCAGCACGGGAGGGACACTGTTATGAAGATCCTCGTTCTCAACTCGGGAAGTTCATCCATCAAGTACCAGTTCATCGACATGGACGGAGAAAAGCCTCTGGCAAGCGGGCAAATCGAGCGCATCGGCATGGACGACGCGGTCGTGAGCCACAAATTCTTCACCGGCAACGAAGAGCCGAAAGCCGTGAAGGAAACCGCGGCCATCTACGACCACACGGCGGCCATCCGGAGACTGCTCAGCGACCTGGCCAAGCCGGAATACGGGGTCGTTGAAGATCCCAAGGAGATTGCGGCCGTCGGCCACAGGGTCGTCCACGGCGGGGAGAGTCTCGTTGAGTCAGCCCTCATCACGCCGGAAGTCAAGGAGATGATCCGCGAAAACATCGACCTTGCTCCGCTCCACAATCCGCCGAACCTCGCGGGCATCGAGGCGGTCGAGGCCATTTTGCCCGACGTTCCCCAAGTTGCGGTGACCGACACGGCCTTTCACGCGACCATGCCGCGCACGGCTTTCCTGTACGCGCTGCCCTACGCGATGTACATGCGGCACCGGGTACGCCGCTACGGCTTCCACGGTACGTCGCACCGCTACGTTTCGGGCCGGCTGTCCGAACTGATGGGCCGCCCCTTGGCCGGGATGAAGGTGATCACCTGTCACCTGGGCAACGGCGCGAGCGTCTGCGCGATCGAAGACGGCAAGTCGGTCGACACCTCGATGGGCTTCACTCCATTGGAAGGCCTCGTCATGGGCACGCGCAGCGGCGACATCGACCCGGGCATCATACCGTACCTCATGAACCGGGAAGAGATCACGATCCGCGAAATGAACAGCATGCTCAACAAACACTCGGGGCTGCGGGGCATATCGGGCATTTCGGGCGACATGCGGCAGATCACCCAGGCCATGGAGCAAGGCGATGCGCGGGCTAAGGACGCCTACGAGATGTTCGTGTACCGGTTGCGCAAATACATCGGCGCGTACGTAGCCGCGATGGACGGCGTCGATGCCATCGTGTTTACGGGCGGCATCGGCGAGAACGCGGCCCACGTGCGGGCGGACGTGTGCAGAAGGCTCACCTTTTTCGGCGTAGAACTCGATGAAGAAGCCAATGCCCAGGTTCGTGAAGGCTGCATCACGAAACCCGGGTCCAAGGTGAGCGCCTGGGTCATTCCCACGAACGAGGAGCTCGTGATTGCCCGCGACACGGCCCAGATCGTGCGCGAGTTGGCGAGGGCCGGAGCCTAGTTCCCGAGGCGAAGCTGGCACCTCTCCTGCAGGCCGAAGGGTATGAGGCAAAGGTCCTACTTAATTTGAGTCCCGAGACGGATAGTATCGCTATGCTGGGTCTTGTAATATAAAGGCAACGAACAGATGAGCACCCCGAACGTATCCAACCCCCGACCCCCGGAACGCAGGGGGTGCTCTTCTTTTCCGACGCTTGTAGCACCCTTACGGACCACCTCGCGTAACCTGTAGCGAGGTGGTCGCTTTGCGTCTAGCCGTGAAAGGTGCCTGGGTCTTGGAAAACTTGCGGCGTCTTGGCAGCGGCGCGTTCTATCACCTGGCCTACGCCAACACGCAAGTCCACCCGGACCTGTTCGAAAGGCTGAAGTCCCGTCCTCCCTCCCACGGCCGCGTCGACATATACTGGATCGCCCGCGAAGGCTTCGCCCTCCACTTTGCCGTCGGGGAAGTCATCGCCATCCACTGGTTTCCCGAATTCGTGCGCGTTCACTTCATGATCCTGAGCGTGCTAGACGGCGACACGGTCGAGAGCATACCTTGGGAGAGCGACTACATGTTGCTGCCCTCCAAGCCGAACAGCGAGAGCTCCGCTGACGCGCCCGATGTCCCCTAACCCTTCGTCCACGCACGACACACCCGGTAATAGACTTCGGCAGCCAGCTCGAGCTCTTCCACGGCAACATGCTCGTTGTACTCGTGGGCCAAGGCGATGTCTCCAGGACCGAAAATCACCGTAGGAATGCCGCCTTGGTTGACCAGGTACGTCATGTCGCAGGTGGCGGAAAACCCCGCCGGTTCCACGGGCCGGCCGAGCACCTCGGAGGCTACCTCTGCCAGCACGTCGGAAAGCGCGGTGCCGGCAGTCTCGGCCGGTGCGGTGGCGTGGACCACCCGAAGCTCGGTGGCAGGTCCCGGCAGCTCGGACCCGACTGCGTCCACGATGGCCTTGTAGTCTTGAAACGCTTCGTCCGCCGTCTCGCCGGGCAACAGGCGCCTGTCGATGTGGAGGACGCACTCCCCCGGCACCACATTCACCGCCACGCCGCCCTCGATGCGGGTGACCGCCGACGAAGCGTTCCCGAGCAGCGGATGGCGTCTTTGCCGCACCCGCTCGTGGAGCGCGTCGAACTCGCGTATGAGCCGGGCCATCTTGCTGATCGCGTTGATTCCCCTGTCGGGATTGCTCGAGTGGACGGGAACACCCCGCGTCGTGACTTCGATCACCATGCGGCCCTTGTGCGCGACGTGCGGTGTGAGCCGCGTGGGCTCGCCGACGATCGCGGCGTCGGCCCGCAAGCCGAGCTCGATCTCGCGCCGGGTTCCGAGGCCGCCGGTCTCTTCGGCGCCGACCAAACTCAAAATGACCTCTCCGCCCAGGTGGTCACGTTCTGTCCACAGCCGCTCGAAGGCAACGACCATAGCGGCGACGGAAGCCTTCGCATCGCAGGCGCCCCGGCCGTACACTTTGCCGTCCGCAAGCCGCGCTGCAAAAGGTGGTACATCCCAGCGATCCGGATCCCCGGGCGGCACGGTGTCCAAATGGCTGTTGAGCACGATGGACGGCCTTCCCTCGCCCGTCCGGGCCAGCAGATTGTACGCCTTGCCGCCGGTCTCCCGGATCACGTATGGAATACCCCGAGCGTCAAACCGGGCCGCCAAAAAACGCACGACGGCGTCTTCCGGGCCCAGACCCTCGCCGTAGCTAGGCCGCGCCACGAGCGACCGCAGCAGGTCCACGACGTCGCCTGCCTGCGGCTCCCCGTACCCTGCCACTTTCCGACCCATGCTGAAATGGCCCCCTCCGCGGAGATCTCTGTTCTCCTCTCAGTTCGTCCCGTGACGAGACCCTTCCTTTCGCCTTGGGCGGACCGAGGCGCCGATAACTGCCAAGCTCCGTTGGTTGACGCTCCCTAGCCGGGCTGATATCGTTAAGTGTGGATGTGACCGCCTGCGTTTCGTACCGGCTCATTTATGCTTACGCAGAGGGAAAGGGTGAACGTGCGTGGATCAGTACAACCCGTGGGGTGAGCCGCAGCCACAACGCGCCGATCCGCGGTGGCGTGAGCTCAGGAGGCGTTGGAGCGGACCGATCGTCATCGGTGTCGCACTGGCCCTACTTGCCTTGTGGATCTTGAGCGGCTTCTACTCCGTAGGACCGGGTGAAGTCGCCGTCGTCCGCCAGTTCGGTAAGGTCGTAAAGGTTACCCAGCCCGGGCTGCACCTGAGGCTTCCGTACCCGATCCAAACCCACAACATCGTCAACGTCGAACAGCAGCGGCGGGCCGAGATCGGCTTCCGCTCGGAACGCACCCGGGGCGTCGCACCGGGCCCCCGTCCCGACGAGGCCCTAATGCTCACCGCAGACGAGAACATCGTGGAAGTGCACATGGTCGTACAGTACCGCGTCCAAGACCCGGTGGCGTTCCTTTTTAACGTGCGGGATCCGGAGGAAACCCTGCACGCCGCGGCTCAGGTGGCGTTGCGCAACGTCGTCGGGGCCAATTCCATCGATGACATCATTACGGCCGGCGCGGAGCGCACCAGGCACCGCATCGAAGTGCAAGAGCAGCTCCAGGAGATGCTCGACACCTATGGGACCGGCCTGCGCGTGATCGAAGTCAACTTTACCTTGGCCGACGCGCCGGAGCAGGTGCGCGACGCTTTCCACGACGTGTTGCGGGCCTTGGAGGAGCGAGAGCGCAAGGTAAACGAAGCAATGGCGTATGCGGCCGACATCGTGCCCAGGGCCCGGGGTGAGGCGGCGCAACTCATCAACCAGGCCGAGGCTTTCCGGGAGGAGCGGGTAAGCAGGGCCCGAGGCGAAGCCAACCGCTACCTGCAGATGCTCGCCGAGTACAAGGAAGCGCCCGAGGTGACACGTCAACGCATGTATCTTGAGATCATAGAAAAGGTGCTCGCCGGGGCGGAACTGTACGTCATCAGCGATGGCGCGACCGCCTCGCTTCTGCCCCTGCTTCCGCTCGGCGGCTTAGAGGGGGTGCGTTAACATGCGAGGAAAGTCCGTCGCGACGGCTGCGTCCCTGGTCCTGATCGTCGCCCTATTGATTGTGGCCAGCCAGTCCCTGTTCGTGATCAACGAGTACGAGCAAGCAATCGTGCTGCAGTTCGGGCGGGCCATGCGCACCGTGCTCCAGCCGGGCCTGCACGTGAAGATGCCGTTCATCCAGCAGGTATTGCGCTTCGACAAGAGGGTGCTCAGCGCGGACGGCGCCGAGGCGGAATACCTGACCAGCGACTCCAAGCGGATCGTCATCGACTACATTGCCCGCTGGCGCATAGTCGACCCGCTCACCTTCTACCAGCGGGTGTCGAATGAGGCCGGCGCGCAAGGCAGGCTCGACGCGATCATCGTGTCGGCATTGCGCCAGGCGGTGAACAGCCATCCCTTTAGCGAACTGATCGACAGCCGCCGCGAGATGGTGATGGAAGAGGTCACCGCGGCATCCCGCCCCGGCGCCTTGGAGTTCGGCATCGAGATCATCGACGTGCGGATCAAACGGGCCGACTTGCCTGCAGAGACGGTGCAGAGCGTCTTCGACCGGATGGAAGCGGAAAGGCACGCCGTAGCGGCCGGCTACCGGGCTGAAGGCGACGAGCGCGCCCTCCAGATTCGTTCCCAGGCCGACAAAGAGCGGGAGATCATCTTGGCTCAGGCGTACGAAGAGGCCCAGAAGATCCGAGGAGAAGGCGAAGCCCGCGCGATCCAAATCTACGCCGAGGCGTACCAACAGGATCCGGAGTTCTTCGCGTTCATCCGGAGCCTCGAAGCGTACCAGGCTATCTTGGACGAAGACACGACCTTAATTCTCTCCGCCGACTCGCCGCTTTTCCGCTACTTGCAGTCTCCTGAATGACCCCGGCGAGCAGACGGACATCACGTGGTGCAGGCCGACCGTACCGTGCAGCGAACGCGGTCCGGTCGGCTCGCGCCTGCAAGGAGAATAGTCCCCCATGTCAGGTGATCCCGTAAACCGAACTTCCAACCAGACCGAACGCATACTGGCTGGCATTGCCCACCTGGTGCCCTTGCTCGGCTTCCTCATTCCCGTAGGCAACTTCGTAATTGCGAACGTTTTGGCTCCCTTAGGGCTATGGCTCGGCGTACGCAAACAGTCCCCGTATATCGAAAGACATGCCCGCGAGGCCACCAATGTGCAGATCACTTTGAGCATCTTGCTGGCACTCGACAACATTTTGTTTGAAGGCGGCGTGCGTCATCTGGGCGTCTTTCTTCTCGTGGCCCTCTATGCACTGTTCGCCGGGGCACGGGCGGCCCTAAAAGCGTACCGGGGCGAAAACTACAAGTATGCCCTCTCGCTGCCGTATTTAAGGTAAAACGGGTAAGGAGCGACGGTTGCCGTGACGTTCCCAGCGAATGCGTTCATAGGCACGAACCTAGACGACGTGATCCGGTGGGCAGCAGGCCAGCCCCGAACGGTGGCGGTGGTAGGATTATCGTCCAAACCGGACCGGCCCAGTCACGGCGTAGCGAAAGCGCTGCAGGCTATGGGCTATCGCATTGTGCCCGTCAACCCGGCTTACGACGAAGTGCTGGGCCTGACCAGTTATCCGGACCTCGCGAGCGTGCCCGGTCCCGTCGACGTGGTACAAGTGTTCCGCCGGTCGGAGCACACCCCGCCCGTCGCACGGCAAGCCGCTGCGGAGAAAGACCGCCTCGGCCTACGCGTCCTGTGGCTACAAGAAGGCGTGGTCAACGAGGAAGCGGCTCGCATTGCTTTAGAGGCCGGCATCGCGGTCGTGATGGATCGTTGCCTGTACAAGGACGCGGTCCGGCTAAGACGTTAAGCTACGGTGCCGAAGGCCGTGGGCCCATGGATTGCAGGGGAGACCGCCTGTTGCCCGTCCACCTGCCCCCGCAGCGCATCCCCTGGTACCTCCCGCACCGTACCCCCGGCCAGGCGCTAAACGGTAGGCCTTTGAGTCTCCAGGAAAATGCGGATGTGGTCTTCGCTGTAGCCCAATAGACGCCCCACGGCCTCGTGGTATTCAGGACTCGCGGCGTCTTGGGCGAGGAGGTCCTCGAGTTCAAGCCGCACACTGTGGTTCCGCACGGCCCACACCTCGACGATCCCCGGTTGCACCTCCCGACCGACAACCGCAATGCAGCCGATCCGACGGATGCGGTCCGTGGCCTCGTCCACTTGATCGACGGGCACCTCGACGCAACCTGCTTTGCGTGCCCCCCGGTAGATGGGATAGCACAGCGCATCGATGTACCCTTTCAAGTAGTCGGAGATCATCGGCATCCCTCCCGACCACTCTATTCAGTCAGGTACCAAGATCTCCTGCCGGGCGCCGGTTGTGTTCGATGCTCGAGTGGACGTCTCGGGTGATCGGTGGCTCGGCCGGCCACGGAGATACCGGGGGTTAGCTAAAAGAACGTGAAGGCATCGGCGATGCGAAGCGGGAGGAGCATCCACGGATCGCACCGTGCGCTTGGACGGAGGTATGGACTCCGGACCCGCTGTGGACCTCGGGTTCTCGGAAGACCTCGGGTCCGGTGTGGACCTACGGCCTGCCCCAAGGCCCCTAGCTGGAGTGACGCGGCATGGGCACCGGCCGCTGGCACCGCACATGCCGACGTCCGTGCCCGGTGACCCATCGTTCGGTCATCCCAAACGCGAAGTGCCCCATCCATGGGTCACATCGATCGTCGGGTGACCCATGCGTGGGTCGCGCGCTACGCACCCGCTCACATGGAAGTACGTTCCAATGCCTTGCGCTGCGAAAACCCGCTGGCCCCCATTGCCCCCGGCCATGCTGCCTGCACCCGGGCGCCCCCCGGTAACCGAACCTCGAGCACGGCAGCCGGGAGGCTACTCCTTGCCCGATCCTCCTCTTTCGCCTCACGGGGGCGCATGCGGCTGCCCTCCATGCAGTCCCTTGCCCCTCCCCTCCCGCGCAGCCTGCGCAGGGGCCGGCGTGCCCAGACGCTCATTGCAACACGCTCTTCGGGAAAGGCCGCCACGTAATGGTCTTCGTCCCGTCGGCAACAGTCCTAGGGGACCCGCTCGCCACATCTTCGGCAACGGTCTTAGAGGCTCCGAAGGCCGGCTTTTCGGCCTCTCCGGGTGGTGACGGGCCCATCTCGGCCTGCTGCCCGGCTTCGTCTCGCCCTGCCTCGGTCTGTTCTAGGCCATCCTCGCGCGCCTTCCCGTCGCCGCCCGCCGGGCTCTCTTCCGGCCGTGAAGCAACCGTCCCCGCCGGTACGGATCCCAGCGCGGCCACGTCCGCCTCCACGGTGCCTAGCGCCGCCGCTTTCCCCACTGCCGTGTCGCCGCCGGTGACGGACCGAACAGAAGCGCCCTGCTCCTCTTCGTCCTCGGCTAGCCACGGGTCGCGTCCGCCGGCGTCCCCGTTCCCCTGCGTACCGATCGGGAATCCGCCATCCCGCGAGGATTGTCCGGGCAATGCCCCTTCCTGCGACGAGGCGCCCTGAACTAGTCCTGCCTGAACGTCGCCGGCCTGCAATGGGGCCGTCTCCGCCGCCAGGTCTACGTCTGCAGCCGGTACGACGAGCTCCTGCCCCACCTCCAGCTCCTCGCTATCCAAGGATGGATTGGAAGCAAGCAGCCGTTCCCGGTCGATGCCCAGCGACTCGCAGATCAAATCCAGGCTCGTCGGGCGCGTCACCACGAGCTGAAACGTATCCGATCCGCGCACACGGCACATTTGGTACGACACATCGCTCACATCCCTAGGAAGAGAATGGTCCCTTGCAGTATATGCTCAGAAGGGGCATACGTAGGACACTCTGGGTACGGCGCCCGCACGATCCGGAGCCAGATGAACGTCAAGGAGGCTGCCCATGCGCGAAACGACGACTAAGCCGACCCTCGTCCTGCTCGGGGGCGACCTGCGCGACTTCCCCATCGACAAGGATGCTTACGAACAGGTCATCGCGGCGGACAGCGGTGCCGCCCATGCCCTGCGACAAGGTGTCATGCCCGACCTTGTAGTGGGCGACTTTGACTCCTTGAGCCGGGCCGATCAGGAGGCGCTCGAGACGGCTCAAACGGCCACGCAGCGGCTGCCGACCGCCAAAGACCTTACGGACGGGCAGGCGGCCGTCGATATGGCCCTCTCCCTCGGAGCGCGCCGGCTCGTCTTGGCGGGAGGGCTCGGCAACCGCTTTGACCACAGCCTGGCCAACGTCCTGCTTCTGCACCGGGCGCATCAGGCCGGCGCTACGGGCTTCGTCACCGACGGAGTGCAGCGCGTGTACTTGCTGACCGGGAAACTAGAAATCCCGGGCAACATCGGCGACCAGCTTTCTATCGTGCCTTTGTCGGAAACCGTAGCCGGGGTGTGCGCTGCAGGTGTCCGCTGGCCGCTCGACGGAGCCACGCTGCATCTCGGTTCTACCCTCAGCCTGAGCAACGAGCTGACCGAGCCCACCGCCCGGCTCTCGGTACGGGAGGGCACCGCCCTTGTCGTCATCACGCCACATTCCCTTGCCAAATGACCGGCGGTAGGCTACTCTTTTCCATGAATCGAACCGATCCGGCATTCTATTTCGAAGGGAGATTCTTATATGGCCGTTCCCGGACACCAAACGGCTTCTCCGTCCCAAGCTGGTTTTACAGGACCTATCCTGCGCAAAGCCCGCGCTTTCTACGAACTTACAAAACCGACCATCGTGCTCCTCATACTGGTCACTGCGTACGCCACGTTATGGATCGCGTCCGACAGCCCGCCGTCCTTGTGGCTGTCCTTCACGACGGTCCTGGGCGCGGCCCTTGCGGCAGGCTCGGCCAACGCCATCAACTGTTACTACGACCGAGACATCGACCAGGTCATGAGCCGCACCCGGAAAAGGCCTGTGCCTGCGGGTCAAGTGACACCCCGCGAGGCTCTCGTATTCGGCATTGTAACGGGCGTCCTGTCGGTCGTGCTGCTGTCGTGGCTGGTGCACCCTCTGGCTGCGTTTTGGGCGCTGGCCGGCAATCTGTTCTACGTATTCGTCTACACGATGTGGCTAAAACGGTCGACTCCGCAAAACATCGTCATCGGCGGCGCGGCAGGCTCGGTTCCGCCCCTCATCGCGTGGGCCGCTGTGCACGGCACGGTGGCTTGGCCGGCGGTCATCTTGTTCCTGATCATCTTCCTCTGGACGCCGCCGCATTTCTGGGCCTTGGCCCTATTTCGGCATGAGGACTACGCCCGGGCTGGAGTGCCGATGCTGCCGGTCGTAAAGGGCAGCCACGCGACCAAGGTCCAGATCCTCGTTTACACCGTGCTTCTCGCCGTCGTCAGTTTGTTGCTCGTGCCCGCCGGTGCCGCAGGCTGGCTGTACGCCGTCTTGGCCGCTGCCTTCGGCGGTTACTTCATCTATTTGGCCTGGCTGACGTTAAAGGACCCCGGCGACCGTGCGGCGAAGCGCCTCTTTGGTTACTCGATCATATACTTAGCACTGGTGTTTGCGGCGGCCGTGATCGATCGACATCTCTGGATATTGTGAGGTTGAGAGCATGGAATTCGTACGGAACGACAACGACCGAGGGCTACTTCGTCCACCCGAGCGATATGAACAAGCCGTGCTCGATGCCGACGACGCGCTGCGGCTCGTCCGGATCCAAGAGGAATTCTTAAGGGGCTTCCGAAAACTGGCGGGCCTTGGTCCCGCCGTCACGCTCTTCGGCTCGGCCAGGCTCCCTCAAGACCACCCCGACTGCGTGGCTGCTTACGAGGTCGCGTACCGGCTCGGCAAAGAGGGCCTCGCCATCGTCACGGGCGGCGGACCGGGCATCATGGAGGCCGCCAACCGGGGTGCGAAGGAAGCCGGTACCATTTCCGTCGCGGCCAACATCCAACTTCCGTTCGAGAGCACACCCAATCCGTACCAAGACATCTCGCTCACCTTCCGGTACTTCTTCATCCGCAAGGTGATGCTGGTGAAGTACGCCCGGGCCTTCATCATCTTTCCCGGCGGCTTCGGCACCCTCGACGAGCTGTTTGAGGTGCTGACCCTCATTCAGACCGAGAAAGTCAGCCCCATGCCCATCCTGCTCTATCGATCGAGCTACTGGCAAGATCTGGTGAAGTGGATCAACGCGCAGCTCCTCGCGGAACGGTGCATCAGCCCGAAGGATCTCGACCTGTTCCGCATAGTGGACAGCGTGGACGAGGCGGTAGAAGGCGTCATTCAACCCCTGACAGCCGCCGGCACCCTGCCCGTGCCCCCTGCCGCCGGCTGACTTGGCAGAGGGCTAGGGTGCGGAGGAAAGGGCTACACTAGGCGACCGCACGGGCTTCCGTCCGCAGGAGCCTGCGCAGCGCCGCGACGATGACGACGAGCAGGAGCAGCGCGAGAATGCCGGTTCCGAGACCGGCACGCATGCCCCAAAGCTCGGCCAGTACACCTTGAAACCAGGGAAAGAACAGCACCCCGGCGGCACTGATGGTCATGAACACGCCCGAGACGGTTCCCGCGGTCTCGGGCCAAAGGCGCGTGAGCACGGAGATCGACGTCGGGATGAGGGTCGAAAGCGCAAGACCCGTCACGAACAAGGCGACGAGCAGCAGGGAAGGCCTCGGCGCTACCAGTCCCAATGTGAGAGCGAAAAAGGAGCCGCCGGCGCCGAGGAGCAGCGCGTTTCCGTCGCCCAGCACGCGAATGACCGCACTGTTGACGAAGCGGCCCACGGTGAGTCCGCCCCAAAGGATCGACACGGCGGAAGCAGCTTGCAACGGCGCCGCACCGTGCACTTGGGCCATGAAGGTAGGCAGCCACAGGCTCAGGCTCCAAGAAACGCCTTGGTAGATGAATCCCACGGGCACGATGAGCAGGAACGCCGGCTGTTGCAGCAAGGTCAGCAAGCCTACCCGCAAAGGAGCCGGTTTGCCTTCACCCGCCGCGCTGCCCGCTCGCTCCGCCCTGTCCGTGAACGCCCGATACCACAGGCCCGCGCCCACGAACAACAAGGCCACGAGACCCGGTGCAGCACGCCACGACCCGGTCCAGGCGATGACGAGGCCGATCAGCAGCGGGCCAACGAAGGAACCGACGCCGTAGAAGCCGTGGAGCAGCGACAGCATCGAACCCCGGCGCTGCGGATGGAGCGCGCTGATGTCGGTGTTCAAGGATACGTCGAGCGCGCCGAAGCCGGCGCCCATGACGAAGCTGCCGAGGAAGAACACCGAAGCCCAAGGAGCAGCGCCGAGTCCTGCCAATCCGAGCAACATCGTCGCCGTGCCGGCTGCCGTGACCCATGCTCCTCCCGCCCGGTCGGTCAACGGACCGCCGACGAAGGATCCGACGATGCGGCCAACAGCAAACAGCGTGGTCACCAGCCCGGCCGCAACCAGGCTGATGCCCAACGCTGTCGTCGCTTCGGAGATAATGAGCCCGAAGAGGGTGCTGCTGACGCCCAGGGCAGTGAAGAGGCCAAAGATAGCCGCCGTCAGGCCGAAGGGACGTTTCATGCTACTTCGCGAGTCCGTTGGCTCGCAGGTACTCCGCCGACTTGACGATGCGCTCGTGGTACTGCTCGAAGCTGAGCTGGCCTTCTCCGCCGATGCCTTCGATCTCCAAGGAGAGCGGCGCGTCGTAGCCTGCCTTGTTGAGCGTCTCGATCATCCGCGGGAACGGGATCTTGCCGTCGCCGATGGCCGGGAAGAACCACTCCTTGAATCCCATATTGGAGTCCTTCAGGTGCACGTGCACCACGTACTCTACCATCTTTTCGAGTTCGGCCGCCGCGTCGATGCCCTCGTTATAGAAGTACATGTTCGCGGTGTCGAAGTTGATGCCGACGTTCGGATGGTCGATGCGTTGCATGGTAGCGATGCCGACATCTGCATTCGTCACCAGGGGCGGATGGGTCTCGAGCGCGACTTTGATGCCCAGCTCGGCTGCGTAATCACCAATCGCACGGATGTTGTTGACCACGGTGTCGTCCAGTTCGTTCCCTACCGACATGACGAAGTACTTGCTGCCCAGCCTCTTCGCGCGGTCGAGCCTGGCTTTCACCACGGCGACGCCTTCGTCGGTCGTCAGATCGCCGCCTCCGTTGCAGCTGGTCGGGGAAACTCCCAGCTCCTGCATCCAGTCGCGGAGCTTGTCGATCTCCTCCATAGGAGTCTTTTCGGTGATCACCGCGCCTTCCGATACAATGAGGCCGCCCTGATCGTGGGCCTTCATCGCGATCTCGACGTGCTTGATCCCGGCCTTCGCCGCGCCTTCGATAGCAGCCCGCACGCCATGGGGTCCATACGAGTTGGTGAATACGCCAATTTCCAGCACAGCCCACACTCTCCTTGTCGAAGTCAGATACTCCCAGCGGGGTCCAATAGATGCTACGCTGTCGGGCGCCCGGACTCCTGCCGCCTGGGCCGCATGACGCGTCGAGGTCACCCGTCTCCCAACGGAACGGGTGACCCCCGCGTTCAGCCCGGTGCAGCTGCTATGCCTTGCCTTAAGACACCTCCGCCGTCTTCAGCGAGCGCACCCGGATCCCTTCGGCCGCCTCTTGGCCGATGGCGTGGCGCACGCCGTTGACGACGATGAACAACGGGCCATTGAAGGGAGCGACCTCCTCCAAAGTGACCTCAACGCCCGGATAGATGCCCATATTCGTCAGGTACTCCAGGAGCTCCGAATCTCGCTCGGGTAGGGTGACGACCGTAGCCGTATCCCCTTCTTTGAGGGTGAGCAACGTCTCGCCGAGCGGGCAGTCGACCCTGCCCTTTTCGGACGGAATGGGGTATCCGTGCGGGCACGTTTCGGGATCGCCGAGGACAGCGGCGATGCGTTCTTCGACCTGCGGGCTGATCGCGTGTTCCAACCTGCACGCTTCGTCGTAAAGGTCGTGCAACGGCAGGCCGAGGATGTCGCTGAGCAGGCACTCGGCCAGGCGCATGCGGCGGACGAGCGCCCGGGCCTCCTTCGCGCCGGTCGGCGTCAAGGTGATTCCTTCGCTGCCTCCCGCCACCACCAGGTCGGCCTGTTCCATGCGACGGACCATCTCGGAGACGGAAGCCGGAGAGACGCCAAGGAACTCGGCAACCCGGGTCACGGTGGCCGGCGGATTCTCCTGGCCGACCATCATAATCGCTTTCAGATACATTTCCGTCTTTTCCGACCGTACTGGTTCCTTCTTTGCCATCCCGCTTGCCACCCTTCCCTGCCGTTCTTGGTACACTTCGCTTCACTACACTGTGCGCACAGGCCCCGGTAAATGACTTCGCAGTCGTCAATGCGGAATGAGCTCTCGCCCACGGCCTCCCATAAGGCCGCAAGGGCCTCCTCGGCGATGGGCATATCCTCAAGCCGCCCGCACTCTTGACAGACGGCGTGGGCGTGGGGCGCCATGTGCGTATCCACGCGCAGGTTGTCCGTGCCGAACCGCTCGAGCCGCACCGCACCGATTTGCGCCAGCTCGCTGACGGTGGTGTAAACCGTCTTCAAAGAAAGCGTCGGCATAACACGCGCGGCCTGTTCGTATAACATCTCGGCGCTGGGGTGTTCCCCTTCCGCCTGAGCGATGAGTTGGCAGATAAGGTGTCGTTGAGGCGTAACTTTCAGCCCGTGGGATCGCAGAGCCTCTATTAAATAGGCTTCTGTCATGATGCGCAGTCTCCTTTGTACCGCTCCGGAGGCGCCGGCAGGGAGCAAGCGAGCCGTGGCGACACCGGCCGGCAAACGTTCCGGCCTTACCGGTCGGAGCGAACAACCCTGCCGCAGACGTCGCGATCGGACGCTTCAGGTCGGGTCGTCTCCTCCGGAAACGAGCCACCTCTTGCCTCTAGCACATGTTTATTAACAAACGTTGTTATCTAATACCTAGTATAAGCCCCCCTGACGGTCGTGGCAATAGGAGAGAGTACCTAAGACATTCGCCCACACTTTATGGAGAGGAATCCGTCGGGACGAGATGCGCATCGATGCAGGGCGTGGTGTGCACAGCGGGAAGTCCGGTTGGCTCTCGCCGGGTCCTACCCCTCCACCCACGACGTTCCTGTGAGCCGCGACCATGCGGAAAACAGGCGCTCCGCCACGGCTTGCTCGAGCGGCAGGACCCGTGCGCGGTCCGGCCGCTCGGCAAACACGCTGCCGATCAGCGCCGGATCGGCCGTGTTCTCGATGCCGGCTGCAGCGTAAAAGCGGTCCAAGACGTAGGCATATATCTCGGGTATCACGTGCAGGTTCAACGAGCCGTGCACCATGAGCGCCTCCCGGGTGCGGCGCTGACTGATGCCCATCACCTTGCGACCGGCGATCGCCACGTCGTAGTCACCGGGGCAATACGATCCGGGCACCATGCCGACGCCGACCGCGTATCCGTGCGCCCGCAGTGCATCGGCTACGCCCGCGCTAAAGGCGCGGAACATCTCCTCGATCGAGCCGTTCCATAGGACCGCCGGCACGGCGAGGCTTATGTTGAGAACTCCCGGGCCGTGCAAGACGATCTCGCCGCCGCTCGAGCGCACGAGAACGGGCAGACCGCCCACGTGCGATACCGGCCTCGGCAGTCGCCTTGCGTAGCCACGTCCGAGCACAATACAGTGGGGGTTGTACCAAAGGCGCAGTCTGGGCACACCGTCCTGCGCCGTACGGGTGAGAAGACGGTCGTCTTCCGCCACGCCGGCCGCGGGATCGTCGCAGACCTCGCCCAAAACCTTTACCACCGTCGTCGGGTTGCGCCCGCCGGATGCCGTCACGGCGCTACTTCGACCACCATTTCCAGCTCGACCGTCCAATCGAGAGGCAGCTCGTGGGCGGACACCGCGCTGCGGGCATGGGTGCCCTTCTCGCCGAAAACGTGTTGCAGAAGTTCCGAAGCCCCGTTGATGACCCAAGGCTGGCGGGTAAAGCCGGGCGCGCTGTTGACCCAGCCGACGAGCTTCACAATGCGCGTCACGTGGTCTAAGTCGCCGACTTCGGCCTTTACAACTGCCAAGGCGTTCAGCGCGGCGATCCGGGCGGCTTCGTATCCTTCTTCCTCCGTCCGCTCACCGCCGACTTTCCCCGTGTAGACGGCCTTTCCGTCGCGGACGGGTCCTTGCCCGGAAACGAAGATGAGGTTGCCCGTGCGCACCGCGGGCACGTAGGCGGCAGCGGGTTTTGGCGCCGGAGGAAGCTCCAGGCCGAGCTCTGCAAGGCGCTTTTCCACTTGACTCATAGGCGATCCCCTTCCCTGTCCAACGGTATCCCACGGCGAAGTCTTTTACCGAAGTGTTTCACGCCGAAAACAATTCCCTGCACGTTAAGGGGAACCCTGCTACAATCGAAGGGGACCATCCAACGGAACCTGCAAAGGGAGGACGACAGCGCGTGCGGAATGTCATGCCCAGACTGGCTGAGCGGGTTGCCGTCGTGACGGGAGGCGCCGGCGGCATCGGCAGTGCCATCGTCGAGTCCTTTCTCGCCCACGGCGCCAAGGTCGTGATCGTCGACACCGACCGTCCGGCAGGCGAAAGGCTGCTCGAACGCCTGTCGGGAGCGCGGCAAAGGACAGGCCCCGGGCCGGCGGACGCAAACCGTCTGCTGTTTGTCGAGGCCGACGTCACGGAATCGCAACAAATGGCCCGCCTTCGCGACCGGGTGCTCCGGGCCCACGGCAAGCTCGACATCATCGTCCACGCCGCGGGAATCAGCGGCAGACCCCTCGGCGACGGCCCCGTGACCGAGTGTCCGGAAGAGACTTGGGAGACGGTGCTGCGCACGAATTTGACCGGCGCTTACCTCGTCTGCAAACACCTCCTGCCGCCTATGGTGGAATCCCGGTACGGCAGCGTCATTCACATCGCATCCGACGACGCCCTGGCCATTCCCCCGCCGCCCCACGATACCCACGCTTACATCGCCGCGAAGGGAGGCCTGATCGCGCTCACCCGGGCCATGGCCGTGAGCTACGCTCCCTACAACATCCGCGTCAATGCCATCGCCCCCGGCTGGATCGAGACGCCGATGACACAAGATCTGAAGGCCGACCCCGAAGGCTACGCGGCCCTCATCGCCCGCCATCCGCTAGGCCGCATGGGCAGGCCGCACGACGTAGCCGGTGCGGCGGTGTTTCTGGCCAGCGATGAAGCGAGCTTCGTCACAGGTGCCGTGCTGCCGGTGGAGGGCGGCGCCACGGTCTGGTGACAAGCCCCGCTATTGGGTCAGAACGACATACAGCCAAAGGAGCCCGGCCGCCCAGAGCAAGAGCGCGGTGTAACATCCACCCTTTACGACGGTCCAATCCGGTTCGACCACACGCGCCGCAGACAAAGAGCATCCCTCCCCGGCTTATGGTATGCGGGAGGGATGCTCTCGTTCAGGGTAGGTTGGCTGGACTTTTACGAACCGAAGACCTTGTCCGCGGCCTGCAGAGAATCGACCGGCACCACTTGGCCGTCGACTCTGCGAACGTGTCCGCCGTAGCCGGTGCCGAGACCCGCATCGAGGGCCACGAGGGGCAGCGCGTCCGCCTCGTCGCCTTCCACTACTGCTGAGCCCCCGGCCTCCGCCGCCAAGCTCCATACCTGTGCCCGGCTGAGTCCGGAGGGCAGGTCGTACATGAGCTGCACGTGCCGCTGTTCCCGAGACGTCAAAGACGTCCGCTGCGACGGGGTGAAGGCGGGATACATCAAGGACTGGCTGTCGTCGCTGTACCCGACGCCCATAGCCCGCGCCCATTCGTGCTCCCACAGGCCCTTCACGTCCGCCCAGTCGGCATCGATCTCGATGACCACTTTCCTGAGCGAGCCGTCCTGCCAGTAATAGAAGCTTTGCGCGGCGACCCGGTACCCTTCCGGATCCGTCAAGGTACCCGGCTCAACCCAGCGCACTACGACGTCGGCCGCGGTCGACGACTCCACCCGCTCAAACGCAATCGTGTGCCGCAGCAGAGGTCCCCAGTAGCTTTGGACGTAGTTCATGTAGCTTTTCGCCCACTGGTTGGCACTCCACGCGGGCACGCGGCTGCCGTCGAAATACACCCGCACCCGGGATTGCTCCCAACGGGCCAGCTCGCCGTCGTCCCGGTACACGAGCCGGTCGCCGTCGAAATACCAGCGGCGGATGCCCGACAGGCTCAGAAACAGCGAGCGGTCGAACCAGGAGCCCGGGGAGAACTCAAGGTCGATGCGCTCCGTTCCGCCGCCTACGTAAAGCCGTTTCGAGTATTCTCCGTGCAAGGTAC
>JAAYLA010000074.1 GCA_012522135.1 Bacillota bacterium
CCTAGGTAAAGACCCGCGACCGTTCCCACCACCTGTGCACCCGCCACGGCCGGCACCAAGGCCGCGGCGCTCAGCTGCAGCAGCGCCGCCGCAAGGCCGGCGCCGAAGGCGTCCAGCCCGAGCGCGGTGCCGAGCAGGAATGCCTCCTTCGGGTCGATACGGCCGGAGGAATCCGTGTCCGCCAAGGCGGGCTCACGCAGAATTTGCACGACAATGCCCAGATCCCGCACGCGGACCTTGAAAACGCCCCGCGGCTTGCCGGTGGCCTGCTGACGCAAGTACTCGAGGCTACCGTGCAACAGCTGCCAAAAGCCTATGGCCCCCAAGATGCAGGCGCCCAGGCGCCGCATGGCGCCTTCGGAGACCAGTTCCCGGACCACGCCGCCCGCAAGCATCGCGCCGCCCAGACAAAGGGCGGTGCACAACGCAATGACGGCAAGCGACCTTTTGGGCACCGAAATGCCCCGCATGCCGTACGCCGCTCCCGCGACGAGGCCATCGACACTCAGCGCCAAGGCCAAGAGGATCGGCAAAGCCATAGGCCGGCAAGACCCCTCTCCTTGAAGTCTGCCAGCTATGGTATGTCGTGCCCGGCCGCGTCGCTACCCTTTGACAACGGCCCGCCGCTCTGCTATACTGAATGCTGCTCCAGGTTATGCACCGTTGGGGATTAGGGTAGCGGTAGCCCGGCAGACTTTGGATCTGCGTCAGGCCAGGTTCGAATCCTGGATCCCCAGCCAGCAAGGCCTCGCCCTGCGAGGCCTTTTGTCCTTCTACGGGCCCGGCCCGCCCTCGCGCAGGCGCTCTACCCACCCGCTCGGCCTTACTACGACCTCCCGCCGCTCCTCGTCCACAAGCTCCAGCACAGCTAACGCGACGTATTCTTTGACCAGTTTCTGCCGCGGCTCGGCCGTCGCGATGAGAACGCCCATGCCGACGACCTTCGCGCCGAACTCCTCCATCAGGTCGACGAGGCCCCTGGCGGATCCTCCGGCTTTCATGAAGTCGTCGATAATCAGCACCCGAGCGCCTGGCGGCAAAGCTCGGCGCGAGAGGGACATCGTCTCGATCCGCTTCGCCGACCCGGATACGTAGTTCATCGTAACCACGGTCCCCTCGGTGACGCGGCTGGCCCTGCGCACGATGGCCAAAGGAGCGTTCAAGGCCCGGGCCGTCATGAGGGCGATGGGAATGCCGCGGGTCTCGAGCGTGACGACGGCGTCGACGGGTCCTTCCGAGTAAAAGCGCCCGGCAAACAGCTCGCCCACCCGGCTCATGAGCGTCGGCGACGAGACAAGATCGGACATGTAAAGGAAGCCGCCGGGCAGGATGCGTTGAGGGTCCGACAGCGCCTCACACAGCTCCGAAACGGTTTCGACGATGGCCTCGTCGCTCAGCCCGGGTATGTAGCGCACGCCGCCGGCTGCGCCCGCCACGGTCTCGATGCGGCCCATCTTGCGTGCGGCGAAGGCGTCGCGAATGATCGCCACGTCCTCGGAAATGGTGGACTTTGCGGCACCGAAGCACTGCGCCAGCTCGGTCAGGGAGATGAGCTGGCCGGGGCGATCGAGCAACGTCTTGGTTATAAGAGGCAATCTCTGACTTCGTCGCATGCTTATCTCCTACGCCTGAGGGCCCGCGCCCCCGGACGCGGCGCGGTTTTTGCCGGCCAGCACGCGCTCGACAAGCTCTAAGTCGCTCGGCTTGTCTACGTCAATACCGACCTCCGGGTACGGTGAGATCACGGCGCGACCCGTGCATCCCAGAACCGTGGCGGCGCGCTCCTCGATCTCGTGCAGGCCCAGTCGATTGAACACGAACTTCAAGATGAAGCGAAAACCCAAAAGCCGCGCCAGCTTGATCGGCTTCTTGCGCATAAGAAAAGCCTGTTGTATCACCGTCCGGCCGCGGCGCAGCGCCTCCGGTGCTACAAGGGCCAGGTTGCCTCCCGTGAACGTGCCCTCCCTCAGCCGTACGTAAGTGCGCTGCACGCCGGGATAAAGGGCCTCGTTCGTCTCTTTGCTGACGACGGGGTAGTAGATGTCCGCCTCGAACGGCTTGCACCGCTCGATAAAGTCGTCGACGGCTTCCGGAGTGAGCAGCGGGACGTCTGAAGTCACCACCAGGACGTGCGGCTGCTCGCGCGCGTAGTCGACGGCCTTGAGAAGATTGTCGATCATCGTCTCACCGCTGGGCAAGTGCACCACGCGGCCGGGCTCGATTCCGTAATCCACCCGAGCGACTTCGTCGGGCCCGACGACGATGATGCGGCCCACGTATCGGGACTTGCGCAGGGCGGACACCACGTGCCATACCATCGGCCGTCCCGCCACGGGAATGGTCGCTTCGGCCGCGGCCGTGCTCACTTCCCGCAGCTTTCCGGTGTTCCCGGCCCCTGCCAAAATGATAGCATCCATCACGGCTGGGCTCCCGCCCCTTGCTCTTCAGCCTGAATCAAAGCCATTAACAAGTTCTCGGCGCTTTCGATGTGCTCGGAGGCAAGCTGACGTGCTCGCTCGGCATCGCGATCGGCCAAGGCCTCCACGAGAGCTCGGTGCTCGTCATGCGCAACGCGCATCCTGCCCGGATTCGACAACGTCCGCGTGCGAAAACGCTGTATCTGTTCCCGCAATAGGCTGAGGATCGGCGCCAAGCGCTCATTGCGGCTCGCTTCGTACACCGTCTCGTGAAACTTGGTGTCGAGCTCCACGAACCGGGCCACATCCTCGCGTTCGACACAATCGGCCAGTTCTACGAGGAGCCGTTCCAACCTTTCCAAGTGCTCGGGGGACGCCCGTTCTGCAGCCAACTCCGCCGCCAGCCCTTCCAAGGCACGGCGGATCTCGAACACGCTCGTGATGTCTTTGATGGAAATATCCGCTACGTAGGCACCTTTGCGCGGCATCATGACCACGAAGCCTTCCAGTTCCAACATGCGGATGGCCTCGCGTACCGGAGTCCTGCTTACCCCGAGCGCCTCGGCGACTTGCACTTCCATGAGCCGCTGTCCCGGTTTCAACTTGCCGCTTATAATCGCTTCGCGCAGTGTCTCGAAGACCAACTCACGCAAAGGCTTATGATCGACGAGCTTGATAGGGTGCAGCGCTCCTGCCATTGAGCATCATCCTTTGCACGTGGCAGCGCCCAATTCCCGGCTGCCGGTTTCAGAGATCAGGCTCTCCACGGAACCGGCCCATCCCCACCACGCCCACCAATCCCTTGCGTCCGAGCGGCAGAGCTCAAATACCTCGCGTGCGTGTTCTCCGCTTTCCATGATACCGAAGACCGTTGGGCCGCTGCCGGTCACCTGCACGGTCAAAGCCCCCGCCGTACGGAGAAAAGCTTCCATTTGCCCAATTTCGGCTATCAGATGGCGAGCCGGCTGTCCCAAATCATTATACACGGCCTTGGCAATGTTGCGTAAGTCACCGCTGAAAAGGGCCCGTACCATTTGCGCGGTATGCTCGCCGGGCGAGCGGGGCTCGCCCACTGCGTCAAAGCTACGGAAGACGTGCGCGGTGCTTAAAGGGCGGCGTGGATTGAGCAGAACGACGGGAATGCGCGGTACCACGGCCAAGGGGGTGTACTGTTCTCCGATCCCTTCGACCAGACCCGCCTTAGAGCGGATGCAGAAGGGAACGTCTGCTCCGAGCCGCTCTCCTAGGGCCGACAGCTCCCCGGTGGCGAGTCCGAGCTGCCAAAGTGCATTGAGCCCCACGAGCACGGCGGCCGCATCCGCACTTCCGCCGCCCAGCCCGGCCGCCACCGGAATACGCTTGTGAAGGTGAATGGACACGCCCTTGCGCACGCCCAAGGCTTGCCAGGCAAAGTCCTGCAAGAGCCTTGCGGCCCGCCAGGCAAGATTGTCCTGGTCGGCCCCGAGGGGAGCGGCCAGCGGGTCCGCCATGGTCACTTCGAGGACGATTTCGTCATCCCGACGCTCACACAGCAGCAGCTCATCCGTCAGAGAAAGGGGCACCATCACGCTGACGATGGGGTGGTACCCGTCCTGCCGGGGCGGCCCCACTTCGAGCGTCAGATTGAGCTTCGCTGGGGCCGACGCAACCACGCTACCCGGCGTCGGCCCGGGCTGCCAATACACGCTGTAGCAGCCTCCTTCGGATCCATTTGTTCGGGCACGGCCCGCCGGGCCGGCCTTAGTTGTCACCGCTGAAGAGACTGCTCAGCCACTGGGTAAACGCCATCCACTGACGGCGGAAGAATCCGGCCCGCGGCACGTCGCCGTCGCTGTAAACCGGCACCCGCACCGCCTCTTCGTCGTTGATGCGGACGACGAGCTCGCCTACCCGCTGCCCGTCCTCGACCGGCGCCCGCAGTTCGGAATCGAGCTCCACGTAGGTATTGAGCTGCGCCACCTGAGTCCTGGGCACCAGAACGGTCACCGGCGAGAGGGTGCGCACCGCGCTGTCCGCCGGAGCGTCCGGAATGCGCACGGTGAACGTTTCGTCGTCGCCAACCACGACACGGTCAAAGGCGTTGAATCCGTAGCTGAGCAGTCGTTCGGTCGCGTCTTCCCGCTCGGCCGCCGTCTGCGTGCCCATGACGACCGAGATCAGCCGCAGCCCGTCTTGCTCGGCCGTCGCCACCAGCTGGTAGCCGGCTTCGGACGTGTGCCCGGTCTTCAGGCCGTCGATAGGAAGCGAGCTGGTGAGCACGAGCCGGTTCGTGTTTTCGAGTACGATGGGATTGCGCGTACCGGGTCCGAGGGGTTTATTCCAAAGCTTCGTCCACTCGAGAACCTCGGGGTAGCGCAGCACGAGCTCGCGTCCGATCAGCGCGGCGTCGCGAGCGCTCATCAGTCCGGGCTCATCTCCCGCCACGACGGTGGGCAGCCCGTGGGAGTTCGAGAAGTGCGTACCCTGAAGACCCAACATGCGCGCTTTTTCGTTCATGCGCGCGACGAATGCCTCCTCGGAACCGGCGATCCGCTCGGCCAACACGATGGACGCGTCGTTTGCGGACTGGATCGCAACCGCGGCCATCATCTGTTCGACCGTCAGCCTGTCCCCTTCGGCCAGCCAAACCTTGGAGCCGGACACCGACGCGGCGTTGCGGCTCACGCGCACGGTCTCGTCCATCCGCACCTCGCCCCGCTCAATCGCTTCGAAGGCCAGAAGCAAAGTCATCATCTTTACCAAGCTGGCCGGAGGCAAGGGTTCGTCGATGTTTTTCGCGTACAGGAGTTGCCCCGTCTCCGCGACCATGAGCAAAGCCGACTTGGCCTGCGGCACGTCGAAGGTCGATACCTGGGCCGTAGCCAAAGGCGTCGCGACCAGCAAAGCCAGAGCAAGGAGCGCCCATACGCCCCGGTAAGCGACTGACCGGTTGTGAGTGACAAGCATCTGCTGTTCCCTCCAAGAAGTGACCCTATGCGCTCTCGCTCCCCACGACGACGGATGCACGGGTTGTAATCTGTTCAGGCTCCGGAACACGCTCTGCGGCGAAGGCGAAGGGGCGGGATCCCTTATTTTTTTCCACACGCACGCCCGCGCTCCCTTTCCCCAGCCGCGGCTCCTTTTTCTTCCTGCGGCGGGCGCGACGGCACGGGAGAGGGACCGGGGCCTTTACCTTCTCCCCCGCCGGAAACCGTGCCCGAAAAAGTACTAGTTAAACCCTTTGGCTGTGGACGGGCGCGTGATACCGCAGAAGCTGGGTCAACGCTGCCTTGAGTTCGGTGCGCGGCACGATCCGATCGATGAAGCCGTTCGCGAAAACCGTTTCGGCGCTCTGCAAATCGGGCGGAATGGGCCTGCGGATGGTCTCGGTAATGACGCTGGGACCCGCAAAGCCTACCGTCGCCTTCGGCTCCGCGATGATAATGTCGCCCAATGCCGCAAAGCTCCCGTAGACTCCCGCCAAAGTAGGGTCGGTGAGCACGGAAATGTACAGCAGCCCGGCGCGGCTGTGCGTCTCGACCGCCCACGCCGTTTTTTGCATTTGCATCAGCGAGAAGATGCCCTCCTGCATGCGTGCGCCGCCGGAGGCAGGAAAGGCGATGACGGGCAAGCGCTGTTCCGTCGCCCGCTCAAAGGCCCGCGTCACTTTCTCACCCACGACCGAGCCCATGCTGCCGCCGCGGAAAAAGAAATCAAAGGCGATCAGCACGGCAGGATATCCCCCTACGGTACCTTTGCCCGTCATAATCGCGTCGCTAAGGCCCGTCTTTTCCCGATCCGCTTGGGTCTTCTTCTCGTAATCGGGGAACTGCAAAGGATTGGCCGGCCACAGCTCGCGGTCGAACTCTTCGAACGCGTCCATGTCGTCCACGATCTGGGCGATGCGGTCCCGTGCACCGATTTGGTGATGGAACCCGCACTTTTCACATACGAAGAGGTTCTTGGCCAAGTCTTTGTGGTAGATGGGCGTACCGCAGCCTTCGCACTTGGTCCACAGGCCGTCGGGCAGCTCGCGCCTCGACCCCTGGCCTTCTTCAGATTGCGAACGGACCGTAACATACTTGGGCCGTCCGCGAAAGATATCGCGGAACTTGCTCAAAGATACGTCCCCCTCTGCATGTGCACGGCACCGAGTTCCGGGCACATCTTAACTTGTATTATGCACTACGGAGTGAAATCCTGCCTACTGCAAGGAGTCGTGAAGTGCGTCCCGGAGGCTGCGGCCTCGCGCCACCGGCAGGACGGCGGGAACGAGAAGCGAATACGTCGATGGGGGTGCTCCGACGCTTCGTCTGCGCGCTCGGAACCACGCAACCCATCGTTCGGTGTGCAGCCGGGGCGGAAGCCGGAGGCACCGTACTACGTGGAGGGATCACTTTGAACCAAAGTATGACGCTCGGCAAAATTCGCGGCCTCTCGCAGCTGGCCACCGCGCGGGGGTGGTTCTCCATCCTCGCCTGCGATCAGCGGGGCAATATGATTCGCATGCTGCAACAGGCCGGCAACCCGAATCCCACCTATGAGGACATCGTCAAGGTCAAGCTGGACATCGTCGGCGCCTTGTCGCCCC
>JAAYLA010000075.1 GCA_012522135.1 Bacillota bacterium
GGCAACATCGGCGCTATGGTTACGCTGCCTGTGCCCGGGTTTATGCTGGCGACGGGTACGCTCTCCTATCGTGATGTAAACGGCCCGCTCCTTTTCAGCGACAATCCCGAGAGCATCACGGGAGAGGGAATTGCATACCGCGACGAGGTGTCCGGCTACGCGCGGGTGTACGTCTACCACGCGAACGCAGAACTCCAACCCAAGTACTTCCTGACGTGGCTGATCAACCGCGGCGATGAACCTGTAACCGTGCGGGTGTTGCGAGAAGCCTTCGGCGGTCCGGGCGTCGATTACGGTTTCATCGGCCAGAGCGTGCTGCAGGATTACTTTGGACCACAGACGGAGCGCACGATCGTCATCCCAGCGGGCGAGCGGGAGCTGCTCGACCCGAAAGCGGCCCGGCGCGCGGCACGGCAGTACGGCCTCGTGCACGGCATCTACGACATCGCAGTGGACGGCACGGTAGAGGTCGCTGTGGTGGCGGCCTCGGTGCAGCGGGATCCAGACACGTTGCCCGACTTCGCGCCCAAGGAGCCAGTTGGGTTCGGACGGGGGATTTTCGCGGTTACAGAACGCTATGTAAACGCGACCGTGGGCGATGTCCCGTCGGGAATACTCGTCTCCGCCGGGAACGAGACCGATCCTTGGATCCTGGGCCGTGATGCCGTGTTCGGTCAGGAAACGTACTTGGCCGGCAACTACGGCGTCGTCTACCACATCGATCTGACGGTGGACGTGACGAGCCCGAAGAAGGTGCGGTTTTTCATGGCACCGGGCTTCAGCGGCGGATGTCCCATGGCGCCGTCCATCCGCATCACGGGCGGCGAGCATGGAAGCTTCGGCGCGGAGGAAGGCGGCCTGGTCGTTCGGGTGCCCCACGACGGCGATCTGTATATGACGAGGGCGGACCAAGCGGCCTTCCTCGGTGAAATTTTGGTCGAACCGGGAGATCCCCGCACCTTGCGCCTCGATTTCATCCCGCCCGGAGGTTCGTGCCTGCCGGCGGCGCTGCTGGCTTGGCCCGTGCCGGCGGACGGAAGCGGCATTCAACCGGGGATCCGCGGCCTCGCCGAAGCCTTGCAGCCTTGGGAGCCCGTGTCCGACTTCTTCGATCCCTTTGATGCGAAGACCGGCTACTGGTCTTGGTCTCAGACTCCGCCCCAGTTCAAGGACGGCCATGCCGTGTGGGAGTGGACCGCCTACGGCAACGCCTTCGCCGGTCCCTTGGACGGCCGGGACTACGCGATCGAGGTGCGGGCGGAGTTTGTCGAGCCGGGTACGTTCCACTTGTTCCTGCGCAGCGACCGGCTGTGGCGAGGGTACGACGCCTACGTGGATCCCCGCTCGGGACTCGCCCACATCCGGCGGCTCAACGGCACCTGGGACGACACCGACGTTCTAGGCACGGCGCCGCTCTTCGGCCGTGTGCAGGTGGGCGAGCCCTTCGTGCTGCGCGCCGAGGTGCGGGGCAACCGGCTGGCGTTGTATTTAGACGGAGAGCTCGTGCTGGAGGCGGAGGATCCGGACCACACGTATCCGGCGGGCCGGGCGGGGTTTCGGGTTGGGTACACGCTGATGCGGCTGGACTACGGCAAACTAGAGCCCCTGGCGGCGACGCTCCCGGGCGGGGGCGGAGGGAACGCGGCGGAGGGCTCGGCGTTCGAGTGAGGGACGGAGCCCAACGACGGCGGGGGCGGCAGGGGGCGTCGGAGCGGCAAGACGGCGGCGGACACCGAAAGCCCTTTTACAAGCCTTGCAGACGGGAACCTTAGGTTTTGCCAAGGGCAGCTGCCAGAAGCTTTTCCTTGCCCCCTTCCCGCCCAGACGACGCACCACGGCCGAGACCCAGTGTCCCGACCGTGGTGCATCCCGTGGTGCATCATCCGGCCGCTATCCCTCTGCCCCGTACAGTCCTACGTCGATCCCCCGCTCCCCGTCGCGCCGTGTGGCCTCGACCGCCAGCACGTTTTTCCCCCGGCGGAGCAAATGGGCAAACTCGCTCACATCCGCATGGCGGTAGTGGCGCTCGTATCCCCGGGGTTCCGTCACGTGCAGCACCCTGTGCCCGTTCAGGTAGACCGCAAACTCGTCCGCCATGGCCGTGTACTCGAGCCACAGCCGGCTGCAGCGCGGCTCCTCGGCCAGCACGAACTCCCGCCGCAGGCGCACGGTATCGCCGCTCCACGCCCCGCCGGCCGGGAACACGCTCTCCATGAACCGGCCCGCCCGGATGGGTCCGGTCGATTCGTTCCACCCGCTGTCGTCGTAGTCCAGCCGGGTCCAGGCGGGAGCTTCGGCCTCGCCCGTGCCGTCCGCTCCGTCGTCCGCCGGCACCGTCACCCGTACCGTCTGTGGCTCCCGCTGCGACGTTGCGAGGAACATCGCCGGCGGCGCCATGTCCCGGTACAGCTCCGCATGCAGGGCCTTTACCGCATCTTTGTCCACCTTCACCACTTGGCGGTCGTAGGTGAGCAGGCCGTTAATCTCACGCTCCACGTCGGTTGTCTGGGTGTACACGGCTGCGGCGAGGCCCCGCGCGATCGGGCCGTGCAACGACTTAATGAGCGCCTCGTAGTCCCGCATCAGCGCCTCTTTGTCGCCGGACGATCGATAACCCCAGTTGCCTTCTTCGGCCCACAGATGCCCGGGCAAAGCCAACGCGAGGCCGCCGAACTCGCCCAGCACAGGCACTCGCCCGTCGCCTTTGTCCTCGAACGCGGGGCCGGGATACTCGTGGATGTCGAAGATGTGGCCCGTACCCCGGTCCGTCCAGCCGCTGGTCGAGTTGGTCAGCCGCGTGGGATCGTACTGTTCCACCCACCGGGCGATCCGGACGGTATCGTACTGGCCCCAGCCCTCGTTGAACGGCACCCACACCACGATGGACGGGTGATTGCGCAGTGCATCGATCATAGCACGCAGCTCGTCCTCGAAGTGCGCAGCCGAGACCGCTGAGCGCTCGCCGGCCCGTTCCGCCCGCGGATGCACCCAAAGCCCGCGCTCATCCGGGACCGCGGCCACCGCGCTCGGCATGTCTTGCCACACGAGCATGCCCAGCCGGTCGCAGTGGTAGTACCAACGGGCGGGCTCCACCTTCACGTGCTTGCGGATCATATTAAAGCCCAAGGCCTTGGTGATCTCGATATCGTAGGCCAGTGCCTCGTCCGTAGGCGCGGTGTACAAGCCGTCGGGCCACCATCCCTGGTCGAGGGGGCCGAACTGGAACAGGACTTCGTTGTTCAACAGCAACTTCGGACGGCCGTGCGCATCCTTGCCGACCGAAATCTTCCGCATGCCGAAGTAGCTCGCGACCTCGTCGACCACGGCACCGTCGCGGATCACTTGCACCGCCAAATCGTAGAGGTGGGGCGCAGCGGGCGACCACAGCTTGGCACCGGGCACGGGCAGGCTGACCTCTTCGTCCGGCTTGGCCGTAGCTTCGGAGACGGTCTCGCCGCCGTCCCGCACGATGAAGCGCACCGCGTCCGCCGAGTGGGCCGCCGGGCACCGGGCGCTCACCCGAACCGTTCCCGTGTCGATGTCGGGGACGATGCTGAGCTCGGATACGTAGATCTCCGGAACCGGTTCGAGCCACACGGTCTGCCAGATGCCGGTAACCGGTTCGTACCAGATGCCGTGGGGATTCCGGTGCTGCTTTCCCCGGGGCTGGTCGCCGGCGTCAGTGGGATCCCACACGGCCACGACGATCTCCTGCTCACCGCCGCTGCGCAGCACGGGTGTGATGTCGAAGGTGAAGGGAACGTACCCGCCCCGGTGCACGCCCACGTGTTGACCGTTTACCCACACCTCGGCCTCCCAGTCGACGGCGCCGAAGTGCAAGAGCAGGCGTCCGCCGCGGGGAATATCCGGGGCCGTGAAGGTGCGCCGGTACCACAGGCGTTCGGACGGGCCCACACGCCGCTGCACTCCGCTGAGATACGATTCGACGGGAAACGGTACGAGGATGGTCCCTTGCCAATCGGTTACCCAGCGGGCTTCCTTCTCGACGATAGCGTACTCCCACGGGCCGTTCAGGTTGATCCAGGCCTTACGCGCCAACTGCGGCCGGGGATATTCGGGCCAAGGATTATTGCGGTCGACCAGGTCCGTCCATGGAGTCTTGAGCATTGTGGAAACCTCCTATTCCAATGTCCAAATCGTCCCCATGAGGCTGGGCTTCGCACTTCCCGGGGCCTTCTGGTAGTAAACGGTTAGTAGACGCCCGTCATCCAACTCGATGGTGCTGGGATACCCCAGATCGTCGTCAGGCGCGTCGGCGCGTATGACAATCTCGGGATACTTTGTGAAATCCACGCCGTCGTCGCTCAGCCGTGCCCGCTGCCCGAAGGGATGCCAGCGGTAACCGTAGGTGAGCAGCACCCGCCCGTCCCGCAGCCGGCAGGCGTGGGGCGGATAGCCGATGATGTCCGTACGCCTCGGCGTGGTCCAGGTCTCGCCCAAGTCGTCGGAGTAGCTGAGCCACAGGTAACCGGTTTCTCGGCGGCCATAACCCGGGTGGACCGCATGGGCCCGGATGTACGTCACGATGCGTCCGCTCGGCGTTTGCACGAAGTGCGGTTCCGAATAGGCCATGCGGTAATCGATGCCGCCCGCTTTGACCGACGCAGGCAAGCCGGAGATCTTCCCCACGGGTGTCCACGTGTCTCCCTTATCCGGCGATATGTAAGCGGTAAAGGTGCCGTCCGCCTTCCAATCCACGGCGAAGAGGCGGCCGTCTTGCAGCTCGACGGGACCTTTCGGTTGGAAGGGGTACGGGATCATCCGGGACCAGGTGCGCCCCCCGTCCGTCGACCGGATGAGATAACCGGCGGCGTAGCGGTCCATCAGCCGCTGCGCCTCGGCGGGGTCGATCCGGGTTGCGTCTACGTCTTTCCACCATGCGACCCGGGTGGTAACGATGACCGTACCATCGCTGAGCACCACGATGCCGGGGTCGCGATCGTCCAAAATGGTGTCGGTGACCACGGTGCCCTGATCCCACATGTGGCCACCGTCTTCCGACCGGTACAGCACCACCTTTCCGTGCGAATGCGTGTGCGCGTGGCCTTCATACGTGACGACCAACAGCTCACCGCCGGGCAGCTTCGCCACCGACGGCCAGGCATAATATACGGACGGATCGCCCGCTATAATGAAGTTCCCGCTCAAGCTGAAATGCCCTCCTTGCTGCGGCGGAACGGCGCACCGGCACATGTCCCGGGCCCCCTTCCGGATCGCCCGCGGTTCCTTTTTCGACTTGCACCGTGACGAC
>JAAYLA010000076.1 GCA_012522135.1 Bacillota bacterium
CCTGACGCCCGGTGAACTCGCGCAGCGCCTTCCTTGGCTACGGCTTCCCACGTGGCTGCCCGGCAACTTCCGGCTGCTCGCGATCCAACACTGGCACGCCGAATGGTCCGACGGACAAAGGCGCCTTTGGTTGGGCCGGGAGAGCGAACGCTACGACATCCTGTACACCGACGGACTGGAAGTGATCCGGATCACCGCCTTGGACCCGATCGCCTCGACCTACATGCCCGGCCGGCAAGACTTCCAGGCATCGGCTCGGGATTCCGAATCGTCGCCGCTCCTTTACGCCGACGGCGGGTATTTCGTGATGGCCGAGAAGATGTACCGCATCGCAGACGACGATTTGTACCGGATGCTTTGGTCCATGCTGCCGGGAGGACGGGAGGATGAATCCGAAGCGACTTCCGGCATCGAACTGAAGCCCGAACATCAAGGAGGTCCACACCATGCACTGTAAACCCATCCGGCTACTTCTCTTTGCCCTGTGGCTGGTGGCGGCTGGGCCCGCGGCCCATGCCCAGCTCTTAGACGGCATCCTGGAAGGCATCGGCGTATTGCCCGTCAACACGGCGAATCTGGACAGTTTCTACGCCGAGCTGGTCTTCGAAGTGTTCGCCCGCGACGGCAGTTCGGTGGCGGCCCAAGGCGAGCACTACTACGTACGAGGCGAGTCGCCGGACAGCCCCCCTCTGGAAATTACGATTACAGAAGGAAAGCCGCAGGTCAACCGGGCGGATATGAGCGGCACCGCCGTACTGAACCCGCCCCTTGAGCTCTTCTTCCGCAATTACGAGCTGCGCATTACGGGCGTCGACTACCGGGCGGACCGATTGTGCCACGTGATCGACATCGTCGCCCGCAAAGACGCGCGACGGGTCCGCACTTACTGCATCGACGCCGAGACGGGCCTCGCTCTGGGCTACGAAACGTACGATGCCGACGGCACGCTGATGACGCGCGGCACCGTCACGCACTTCGAACCCAATCCGGACTTGAGTGGGCTCGACTTCGACGAGCTCGAGCCGGAAGCGGAGGGGCGGGCGATTACGGTCGCGGAGCTCCAGGCGATGGTGCCGTGGCTCCAGCTCCCGGCGCGGGTACCGGAGGGCTACGAGTTGATCGGCGTACTGCTCACCGGACACAACGATCTGCCGGTTGACATGGCGATCGTCGTCTACTCCGACGGGTTGGAGCGGATCGGCCTTTCCATCCTGCTCTGGCCGGAATTCGTGGAAAACCCCGATCCCCGGCTGCTTGAAGAGTATGTCGTGGACGAGGACGCTCCCGTCGCGCTCACGGCGGCGTCCTTAATATACTACGGGAAAGACCAGCCCACCCTCGTCATGATGGCCTTAGCGTCATCGGCTGCAGGAACCGACCTGGCCGATATGCTGTGGGCGCTTCTGCCCGGCGAAAAGTGAGCCTTACCCCGGGCCCGGGCCGCGGCTCCCGGGCCTGGGCCTTCTTGGATCGCCGCCCGTCCTTCGGTCACGGCACGCATTGTTGCCCGTAAACTTGCCAGAAGCGGCGCATAGCCCGGACCAGCTCTTCGTAATCGGCCGTACCGGCCTGGCTGCGGACGATGCGGTCTTCACACGCGGCGCAGCACCACACACGCCCGATGCGCACTCCCTCGGGGCGGAGCTCTTCACAGAGGAAGCATTCGAAAGCGGGAATGACGTCCATCGTTCCACCACTCCGTAAACCTCATTTCGCGCCTTCCCTCACACTCTATAGCGACTTTGCATAGAATCCTTCTACACGGCATTGAATCCGCATGCCTTTTGATTTTCTTTCGCTATTTTCCAATCCACAAGAGGATTTCCGCGGGGATGTTGTGAAGTAACATTAGTACCGGGACAAATGACCTTGTATCACGAGGACAAAGAGGGGTTGCTATATGGCGAAGGAAGTTGCATTCCCCAGTGGTCTAGAAGACGTTGTGGCGGCAAACTCGTCCATCTGTTTCATCGACGGCAAGGAGGGCAGGCTGCTGTACCACGGCTACGACATCAACGATCTGGCCGAAAACTCAACCTTTGAAGAGACGATCTACCTCCTGTGGCACGGCGAGCTGCCCACCAAACAGCAGCTGGAGGAGCACGAGGAGTTTCTGCGACGTCACCGCAGGCTGCCGCGGCACGTCGTTGCCCATTTGTACATCGTACCCGATGACGCCGTGCCCATGGAAGTGCTGCGGACCGCCTCCTCGATTCTGTCCCTCTACGACGAAGAAGCGGAGGAGACGAGCGAGGAAGCACATCTACACACCGCGGCCCGCATCGTCGCCCGCCTGCCGGCCATCGTTGCCGTGCACCATCGGCTGCGCAGCGGGTACGCGCCGGTCGGCCCTCGCGAAGACTTGAGCTTTGCGGCCAACTTCCTGTGGATGCTCACTGGCACCGAACCCGATCCACTGCACGTGAAGGTCATGGACTCGGCCCTGATTCTCCACGCCGACCATGAGCTGAACGCGTCGACCTTTGCCGCGCGGGTGACGGCGGCTACGCTTTCCGACACCTACTCGGCGATTACGGCCGCCATCAGCGCACTGAAAGGGCCGCTGCACGGCGGGGCCAACGAGCGGGTCATGCACATGCTGCGTGAGATTGGCGATCCCGACAAAGCGGAGGCTTGGGTGAAGGAGCGGCTTGCCCGGAAAGAAAAAATCATGGGCTTCGGGCATCGCGTGTACAAGACGGCCGACCCCCGGGCCATGGTGCTGAAGCGTTACTCCAAGATGCTAGGCGAATACGCGGGCGATACGCGCTGGTACGAGATCTCCTGCGTCATTGAAGAGGTCATGGCCCGTGAGAAGGGCTTGTATCCGAACGTCGACTTCTACGCGGCGTCCACCTACCAAGCCATGGGCATCCCGACCGACCTGTACACGCCGATCTTCGCCTGCAGCCGGGCGGCGGGCTGGACGGCCCACGTGATCGAGCAGTACGCCAACAACCGCCTGATCCGCCCGCGGGCCGAGTACGTGGGACCGGCTCTGCGCCCGTACACGCCTATCGACGAGCGCGAAGTAAGCCAGCGGCCGGCTTAAGGGGCAAGGCTGCTGCCTGTGCGCACGTTCGATTGCATCGACTTGGCGAGTTAACGAAATTCGTGGCCGGCGCCCTGCGAGAGGGTCACCGGCCACGAATCTCTACAGCCCCAGATGCTTCTCGAGCAACGCCTTGGACTTTAATACGCCGTCGTGATCGTCGCCCGGGCCCTCGAACTCGATGCCCCAGTATCCTTCGTAACCGGCTTCTCGCATGATGCGCACGCAGCGGCCGACGTCGATGCGGGGTTCCTCGCCGTTTTCGTCGAAGGTGTACATCTTAGCGTGCACCGCCAGGGCGTGCGGTGCCATCAGCTCAAGGCCCCAGTAGCGAATCTCATCCGCAGGCAAGCCGCCGCTCGCCTCTTGCAGGAGCTCGAGGCCCCGTGGATTTTGCGAGTCGGGGAAATTCCCGAAGTCGGGCAAGGTGCCGAGCATCTCGCTGTCCACTTCTTCAATGATCCGCAGGGTGTTCAGCGGATTGATCGAGATGCCCCAGTGGTTCTCGATCAACAGCTTTACGCCCGTGGCCTCGGCTTCTTTGACCAGTTCCTTGAAGCTCTTGATGCACTGCTCCAAGGCCCGGGGGTCGTCTTCGGCTCCGTGCCCCCCGGTGTTCACGCGAAATGCCGGCAGGCCTAAGCGCTTGCTGATACGAAACCACGGCCGGATCTGCTCGATCGACGCCTTCCGCTCGTCCTCGTCCAGCGCCGCCGGGTTGCCCGTACCGTCGACCGCCATGCCGGTAAACACGACGCCCGCCCGCTTGGCCGCCTCGACGAGCTCGTCCAAGTAGGCATCTTCGGTCGAGGCGAAGAAGGGGTTGTTCAGCTCGACGGCCTCGATCCCGAACTCCTCTTTCGCCACGGACGGATAGTCTACAAGCCGCAAGGGATCCTGTTCTCGCCGGAATCTGCGGTTGAGGCTCCATCCGGCGAGGGAAATCTTGTCTGCCATTTTATCTCCTCCTACGCATGAAACGACAGCTCCAGGGACCTCGCTATTCGTAAACCTTTACGCCCTCGACCGTCACGATCTTGCGGAATTCCTTCAGTAAGTGGGTCGTAACGGGCCCGGCCTTGCCTTCGCCGATAACCCGCCCGTCCACCTCGCGCACGGCGATGACTTCGGCAGCAGTCCCGGTCAGGAACACTTCGTCGGCGGCGTAAACATCGTGCAGTGCAAAAGGCTCCTCCTTGACAGGATAGCCTACCTTTTTGCAAATATCGATGATGGCACCGCGCGTGATCCCTTCGAGCGCTCCTACCCAGCTCGGAGGCGTGATCACGACGCCGCGCTTTACGATAAAGATGTTGTCGCCGGACCCCTCGGTCACGTAACCTTGCGCGTTGAGAACAATGGCCTCTTCGACGCCGGCCAGGTTCGCTTGGATCTTGACCAGCACGTTGTTCAGGTAGTTCAAGGACTTGATCTTCGGATTCAGGGCGTCGGGAGCGTTGCGCCGCGGCGCCGCCGAGACCATCCGGAGTCCGGTCTTGTACGCCTCCTCCGGATAGATGGCCAGCTGCTCGGCGATGATGACCACGTTGGCCCCACGGGAGCGACGCGGATCGAGCCCCAAATCGCCCGGGCCGCGTGAGACCACAAGCCGTATGTAACCGTTGCGCAGGCCGTTTTTCCGCACCGTCTCGACGAGGGCCCGGGTCATCTCGGCGGGGTCCAGCGGAATCTTCAGGTCGATGGACTTGGCCGAGTCGTACAAGCGGTCCAGATGCTCTTTACACCGGAATATGTTGCCCTCGTATATGCGCAGACCTTCGAAGATCCCGTCGCCGTACAGAAACCCGTGATCGTAGACGGAGACCTTGGCGTCGTCTTTCGTATAGTACTCGCCGTTGATGTAAATCCACTGGGTCATGGCACAGCGCACCCCCGCCAAGATGAATGACTTGCGCCCGCTAACGCCGCAACATGGGAAACAGCCGCGGAATGTCCTCGCACGTCAGCGGAGCGCCGTACTCGCACGCTTCAAAGGCTTCCACATACTGCACCATCGACGCACGTTCGGCTCCGTACCACTCCTCCAAAGCACGGCGGTAGCTCGGGTCGTCGGGCAGGGCGAAGCGCTCTTGCATCTTCTGAGTCAGCCAAGCGATGCGCTCGTCCTCCCCCTCGGGCACCTCGTCCAAGTAGCGGCCATTGTAGGGCAGCCACTCGTAAAACTGGGACGTGTGTTGGTGCAGCATGCGTACTTTCTGCTCCATGACCGGCCCGATGTCGATCACCACGTCCGGCGTAAAGGGGGAAGGCTTCCGGAACCGATCGCTGAAGTAGACGATCACCGGGTTCACGTCCAGATGGTCTACTTCGGATACGATGTTCGGGACCGTCACCATGAACGCCGCATCCTGCACGAGTTGCGACGTATACCGGTGGTCCGGGTGGTAATCGTTCGGCCGGTGGGTCATGACGAGATCCGGCTGAAACTCGCGGATGAGCGCGATGATCTGCCGCCGGTTGTGCAGATTCACCTCGAGCTCGCCGTCGTGGTTGTCCAGGACCAAGTATTCGATGCCCGCCACCTGTCCGGCCCGGCGCGCCTCTTCCCTGCGCCGCTTGGCCAGGGCCGCGCCGCCCATCCGCTGGTGCCCGGCATCGCCGTTGGTCACCGATACGAAGCGCACCTTATGGCCCATCTGCGCGTACATGATCGCAGCGCCTCCGGCCTTCAGATCGCAGTCGTCTGGGTGTGCGCCGATGGCCAAGATGCGGAGCTGCTCGCTCACCTTCCGTGGCACCTCCAAACGTTACCGCCGCGAGAATACGGGCAGCGTCACCGCCGTTCCCGTCTCGGCCGAGATCACGCCCGCCTCGAGGATCTCCTGCGCGTCGCGGCTCACCCGCGCGTTCAAGATACCTTCCACGGGTTGTCCCTTTTCGATGCGTCCGATCAAGTACTCGGCCGGGTTGCGTTCACCGTCCGGCACGGGCGGCACATCGAGCTCGACACCGTGGATGTTCTTGCGGTCGGTCCGGAGGAGCCGTTTGTCGTGACCAACTACCAAGGCGCCTTCAATCCCGTTGATGAGCAAGCCGTAGGGAACATAGCCTACCTGCGTCCATGAACCTTCCGTCAAACCGACGGCATGGGGGTACTTCAAAATCAACACCGCGTTGTCGTCGACGGCGATATCGGTTTTGACGAAGCGCCCCGCCACGCCGGTGACCGCGTTCGGCCGCCCGAGCAGGTAGCTGTTGATCACCGCGCCGTAGCTGCAGTAGTCGATCAACGCGCCGGCCCCGTTGCGCCGCTTATCGTACAGCCACTCCCAGAAATACTGCGAGCAGCCGATCTCACGGGGACCTTCATGGGAAGAATGGTGACGGACGTGCCAAATGTGGCCTACGTCGCCCTCCTTTGCCAGCTTAAACGCGTGCCGGTAGGAAGCATTCCACGCGATGGGCCAGTTGATCATCAAGTACGTGCCGTGTTTTTCGGCGGCCATGAGCATACGGTCGGCCTGCTCGAGCGTCGCGGCCATGGGCTTTTCGACGACCGCGTGAATGCCCCGTTCCGCTGCGGCTTCCACTACGTCGGCACCCGACGCGTTATCCGTATAGACCAGCACGATGTCGGGCTTTACCTTGTCCAACATCTCGGTCACGTCGTGGAAGTGCTCGTCGATACCGGCCTGGCGTTTCACTTGGTCGAGCAGGGGCGGATTCGGATCGGCTGCTCCCACCAAGTCGACCTGCGGGTGCTCGGCAAACGACTTGAGCACGGACCAGATGTGATCGTGCACCAAACCTGCCACTGCGACGCGGTACTTCTTAGCCAATGGGCCTCATCCTCCTGACCTTGCTCTCGCGCCGAGGCGCGGACTGCTCCCTCCTGGTAATTATTAGTGTTCCGGCGTGGAGAGTCCTGTCCCGTTGGCGTTACGATGTATGCGAGTTGCTGCAGGAGTGCCCACGGCCATGGCAGGCTCTTACACGCTCATTTCACAGCCATTCCCATCCCCGGCACAACCGTTTCGGGAGCCATATTCACGAAATGGAGCAAAATTCCTGCGTTAGCCAACATCGCTCATGAACTAGACGATCCGGCTACGATCACTTCCACGCCGGAGGAAGCGTCCGTGGGGAAGTACACCTTGTAAGTACGGCCGTCGGCAAAGTGAATCTCCGCTCCGACGCCGGCATCGGGCTCTCGGCCGGCATCCCAAGGCGTCAAAGCAACGTCCGGCACGTCGCCCTCCGGTACGGGGTACAGCACGTACAGCATGTGCAAGACGCCGGCGCCTTCCACCCGGTAAATCGCCGTCGGGATCGGCCGCTGGCCCCGTCCCGGCACATACATCCAACCCTGGACGTACGGCTCCTCCTGACCTTTCACCACATCCAAGGAGGGCGAGCCGTCTACGACGAGCGGGAATATACCCAAATTCGCACCATGCGTGTGCAACGTACGCACGGCGTTGGCCTCATCGATGTGCACGTCGTCTGCATTCAGGTGGAAAATCGTCTCGTACGTGTGGACCTGATCGTCCCGCGGCAAGAATGTGTCGGCGATCACCCAAAAGTCCGCACCGAAGCCTTCCTTCACGTACAACACGGAGCGCTGGTGCGTCGCGATCCAGCGGGGAATGTCGCCGTAGCCCTCGAGCTCGCTGCCGTAATACCCTTGGGCGAACTCGTACGCGTCCGTCACCGTCCAAATGTGCGGCAAGGGTTCGCTTGTCACGAAAGTCTCCCCGCTGAGCCGCCTGTTCTGCCCTTTTCCGTCAACGAAGGCCACGTTGTGACCGTAAGCCGACCGCACGTAAGCCCGCCACTTGGAATCGTCGTACACGTGCTTGCCGGCATCGACCACGAGATCTCTGCCGTAGGCCGTCAAGATGAAATTGAGCTTATCTTCGTGCTGGTGACCGTAGCCGTACGGACCGACGTCGAAAGCCAAGTACCGTGCATTGCCGTCCCAGCCGCTGCGCTGAATGAGATAGCCGGCCCAAGGAAACGCATAGGAAGTGTGCTCCGGGGGCGTACCCACAGCACGGCCCATGGCTACCCACAGGAAATCTTCCCGTTCGGGAAACAGCTGGTACCCGCGCCAGAGGATGTCCCGCGGGTTCGCGTTCACAGAATCGTTGAAGTCGGGGAGCAAACCGTCGGGCTTCAGCATGTACACCGTGTACTCGAACATGCGCTCCAGATTGGCCAAATACCCGTCCGGCAGCTCGTAACCGTTCATGGCCGCGATATCGGCGATGCCGAGGAAGTTTTCGAGCGCCGTAATATGGTACTCCGGCGTCAGTTCCACCTGCGCGCCGTCGGGGTATACTTGCCGCGTCAGGGCGTCGAGCATTTTATCGGCGGCATAACGACGCCACTCGGCCGCTTCCTTGAATTCCGGGAACAGCACCCCCACGTGGTACAAACCGTTCATCTCGATCGTCAGCCAGTTACCGCCCGTGTTGTGGGTCATCAGGTAGCGAGCGTGCTCGACCATGCTGCGCACCATCGTGACGATCGCCTCATCCGTAAAGCTGGGCGAGTACAAGAAATACAGGAACGAATCCGGCCACGAACTTTGCATCCTCAGGCCGGCTTCGATCGTGCGCCACGTGGATCCCGCGCCCTGCTGCGCCCAAAGGGGAACCGGGTTGTTTTCGACCCAGTGGAGCATCTGCCGCACAAAGGTTTCGGCGTAGCGCTCGTCTTTCAGGAAATGATACGCACGGCCAAGGCGCGGCCAGAAGTTGTGCCGGTTCAGCCCCCAAGTCCACTCGTCCGTCGCGGCGTCCGGGTAGCCCGGCTGTTTCGTCGGATTGTACGTCCAGTCGATGTTGCCGCCTTCAAACTGAGCCGGCGTGCCGTAGATGGTGAAGCGGTCGCGCAAAAGTTCGTTCGCTACGGCCAGGTCGTTCGGATCGAGGGCGACGCCGGCTAGCGGGTCCTTCGGGTCGAAGTACCAGCTCGGCTGCTCCCGCTCGCGCAGGTACCGGGCGAAGGCGGCTTTGGCCTTGTCCCAATCGAACCCTTCGACCGCCTCGCGCACCCCTTCCAGGCCCGGCCGGGTTAAGTCGAGGGCCCGAAAAAAGTCAGGGTCCGTCATGCGCATACCGAGGAGGCTGCCGACGGTTACCTCCAGCTTCGTACCGAGGGGCGCATGTTTCGAGAGCCACGAGTTAGCCGAACCGTGGCCCGAGAGCACGTAGCCGTTTTCGGGAATGGGAAACGGCTGCGTCGTGCCCGGCTCGCGCACCGCGACCACCACGCCGTCCACGACTGCCACTTCGGTCCCCCACTGGTTCGTGATGGTATGGGTACCGAAATCGGGCGTGTAAAGGATCATATTGTCCGTACCACGGCCCTTGTTCAGCGCGGTAATCGGATGCACATCGCCGTTTTCCGTGATGATCATGTTCGGATTTTGTACCATGAGCGCCCTTTGCTTCTCCTCCAGTTTCAAGGCCGCGCCTACCGGAAGGTTCCGCAGGAAGCTGTGGTAAAGGCCCGACCCGACAAGCACGTACCCGTTCTCGGGCGCGGCCGGCACGGGAGGCAGGGTGGGGTTGTCGCCGCTGTATTTCTCCCGAATCCGGCCGTCGGCGACGACCAATATCGTGCTGGCCGACCCGATGGGCTCTGCCGTCCCGGAAAAGGCGGGCGTGATGAGCCAGAAAAGGTCC
>JAAYLA010000077.1 GCA_012522135.1 Bacillota bacterium
GCTATGCCCTCGACGGCAGCGTGTCGACACGGTGGTTCCCGATCCCGTCTGAGCTGCTGCGCCGGGGCGTGCCGGGCAACCCGTCCGGCGCCCGGCTGACCTACACGGTCCGGTTCTCCGTCCCGGTGCAGGTGGAAGGCGGCTGGCTCCGCTCCCAGCAGCACGTGATGGCGTGGGACCGGGTCAGCGCCGCCGCTTGGGAGGCGGTCGATCCGAATGCATTCGCAGCACGGGAAGGGCGGTCGCTGCCCGGCATTCGCTGGGACGCCGCCACGGGCACGGTCCGGTGGTTCAGCCTCGACGGCACGCGAGATTACATCGCCGCAGCCGAGACGGACCGGCGAACCGTGGTCTGGACCATCCCCGCTGCGGCGATCGCTTCGGACGGATCGGGCGTCATGCCGGTGCCCGGGTTAGAGCCGGAGGAACGGGTGGAGCGGCTGTGGGTCCATCCGGCGGATGAGCCGTTTTACCTCTCCTTGGGCGTGCAGGGCGATACCGCCGCCGCAGCGCGCCGGCCCGGCATCGCCGTCCTTCCGTCCGACGGTTGGCAGTTTGCCGGCGCGGCGGTCGGCACGGGCCGTCGCCTGGCGGGCCAAGCGAGCCTGCAGGTCGACGTGCCTGCGGACGGACGTGCGTACACGCTCCGCATCAAACTGGCAGAGGCGGCTCGGTTGAGCTGGATGCTATTGAACGTGGACGGGACGGCTGTCGCCGACGGAACCGTCACAGGGGAGCTCGTGGAGATTTCCGTGCACGCACCGGGCACCTACGAGCTGCGGCTAAGCGGTTCAGCGACGCTGCACGAGGCCTGGCTGGTGCCGCAGCGGCCGTAACGAGGGGACGCGGCGGCCGCGCCTTGGCGACGTTGAAGGCAGTGCACGGTCGCAGCGACCGTAACGGCGTAGGCGGCGTCCGTGCCGCAAGGGATGTGACGTCAGCGCTCGCCCGGAGCGACCGTAACAGCGGTGCGCTGCCATTGTGTCGCAGCAGCCGTGAAGCCAATACCAGGCAGCAGCGGCCGACAACGCCGGGAAATCGCCGTCCCGCGGCGGGAGGTGGGTATCTGCTCTGCACGACCCGAAAATTCAGGCCTGACGGCTAGATTTCACGCATCCATCACGACGAGGAGGCGAAAGTCAATGGTAGGCAAGAGGTTGCTCGTACTGAGCCTGTGCGCTCTGCTGAGCGCCGTGGCTGTGTTCCCGGCAGCGGCGCAAACCGTCGAGCTGACTTTGTGGCACCACTGGACGGCGCACCGCAGTGAGTACGTCCAGCAGCTGCTCGACGCGTTCATGGCGGAGCACCCGAACATCAAGGTGCAGCACCAGGTGGCGCCGACGGGCGGGGCGCAGGACCGCCTGACAACGATGATCCTGTCGGGCGCCGCACCCGAGCTGGTCATGGTGAGCAGCGGGTACGCATTCCCCTTCATGATTCAGGGCGGTTTCTATCCGCTGGACGAGTTCATCGCCCGTGACGGCATCGACCTGGGCATGTTCATCCCGGCCGACATCGCCGGCTTCCAGCTCTTCGGCGAGACCTACGCGCTGCCCGTGACGAGCGGCGCCGCCTGGACGAACCTGCTCTTTTACAACCGCGACATGCTGGCCGACGTGGGACTGGCCGATACCGGTCCCGAGGACTGGGAGCAGTGGCGTGAGGCAGCTCTGCGCATGACTCGGGTTGCGGACGACGGTACCTTGCTCGCGGCCGGCTCGAACATCCCGAGCATGATGCAAGCGGTAGCCTGGACCGGAAGCGTGCCGTGGTCGGACGACTGGCGGACGGCTCAAGTGAACACGCCGCAGATGCAAAGCACCGTCTCGTTCCTGCTCGACATGCTCGAGGATATGTACGGCACGTACTCGGTGCATAACAACTTCCTAGTGTCGGCCGTCACGCGCTTCCAAAACCAGGAGCTGGGCCTTTGGTTCATCAACAACTCCGCCTTCGGCTTTGCCAATGCCTTCAACTTCCGCTGGGGTGCTCGCCTTGCGCCCGTGAACCGGAATTACGCCGACGCCAAACCGATAGGATTCGCGTCGGGGACGTGGGCGTACGCCATCCCGGCTACGATCGACCCGAATAAGTTGGAAGCGGCGGGGACCTTGCTCAAGTGGCTGACCACCCAAGAAGAAACGGGAGGCTGGTTCACCCGGGTGCAAAGCAGGCCGAGCCCCGTGATCGCCTTCAACACCCATCCCGATTACCGCCTCAACAACCCGTATTGGGACGTCGTGATCCACGCTGCCGCTCATGACATCATCGCGCCTCCGGGCGTGGGAGAGGCGCTGGGTGCCGTACATACGCGCATCATGAACGGTACGGTACAGCCGCACCAAGGGCTGGATGACGCCCAGCGCGCCGTGCAGCAGGCGCTGGATGACTACTGGGCGGCCGTTGGGCAGTGAGTTCGGGCAGAGGTGCGAGCAGGGCGGAGCGGGCGGCTCCGGAAGGGATAGCAGGCAGGTGGTCCACGCCGCCTGCCTGCTTTATGCATTATGCACGGCCCGCGGGCGGCTTCACGGTGCCGTGCCGCCGGACGGAGCGGCTGCTGGCGGCAGCGTCCCCGACGTCGACTCGCGCACGATGAGCTCGGGCTGGATCGTGTGGCGGGTGGCTGGAGCATCGCCTGCGAGCAAGGCCAAGAGCGCCGTCGCCGCCGCTGCACCGGCGACGTCCAGCCGTTGCGAGATGCTGGTCAGGCTGGGAAAAAGGCGCGACGCGACCTCAAGATCGTCGTTGCCTACCACGGCGACGTCGCCCGGGATGCGCAATCCTGCCTCCAGGGCGGCACGTACGGCTCCCGCCGCGGCGTAGTCGTTGACGGCGTAGACGCCGAGCGGCAGCTTGCTTCCTAGGATGTGGAGGACCTGCTGCATCGCACGGTGGCCGTCTGCGGCGTCGAACCGGCCCTTCGGTTCGAGATGGACATAGACGTCGCCCCAAGACAGACCGGCCTCCTCCACGGCGCGCCGGAAGCCCTCCAGACGGGCGATCGACGCGTACAGCGGGTTGGGGCCGTCGATCTTGGTGCCGAGGAAGGCGAGCCTGCGGTAGCCTCGCTCCAGCAGATGACGTGCGGCGAGATACCCGGCCCGGTGGTGGTCGATCACTACGGCCGTCGCCGGGAAGTCGTCCCGCACGTACCTGTTGAGCGCGACGAAGGGGACCCGACGTGCGAAGTCGGCAAGGTGCGTATTGTCCGTCACGCGCGACGTGGAGATGAAAATGGCGCCGTCGACCCGGAGCTCTTCCATGAAGTGCAGCGCCTGCCGCTCCAGTTCCACTAGGTTGCTGGTGTTGTGCAGGATCACGTGGTAGTCGTGTGCGGAGAC